>NZ_JBHVWC010000089.1:0-35382 GCF_042882445.1 Kitasatospora sp. NPDC058218
GGAACGGACACTTCCTTCGGACCGCCTTCCAGCGGGCCCTCCGGGCGCTTCGTTCTTTCGTGTTCCCAGCTTACCAGATGTTTTCCGCTCCGTTTACCGGCGCTTTTCGCATCTGAAATCTGCTGTTAACCGTCGACTTGCGGCGACTCGGCCAACCATAGCGGGTCGCCAGCCGGAGCGCGAATCGAGGCACGCCGAGCATCACCCGCTCGGAGGCATGATTTGTTGCTCTCGCGAGCATATACAGCAATGGTCCCGATTCACCAAGATGCCTGTAGAGTGCGGCGCATCGGCCAAGAGGACTAGACCACTAGCGGTCGGTGAGATGGCCGGCCGGTGAGGGCGGGCAGGGTGTGAGTGTTCGCCCGGGAATGTCAGCGGATGTCCGAAGTTGGCATGATTTAGGCTTCAGTCGATGTCCCCGCCGCTGCTCGCGGCCGCTCGCTGTACTGCGCACTTGGGAGGCTCAACCATGACCACTGTGACGTCGCCGCTGACCGGCAAGGTCGTCGGGCTCGCCGGCGTGCCCGACCCGGTCTTCTCCGGCGCGATGGTCGGCCCCGGCACCGCGATCGACCCGGTCCGCCGGCCGACCGAGGCCGTCGCCCCGGTGGACGGTGTCGTCGTCTCCATGCACCCGCACGCGTTCGTCGTCGTGGACGCGGACGGGCACGGCGTGCTGACGCACCTCGGCATCGACACCGTGCAGCTCAATGGCGAGGGCTTCGAGCTCCTCGTCAACAAGGGGGACACGGTGACCCGCGGTCAGGCCGTCATCAAGTGGGACCCGGCCGCCGTCGAGGCCGCCGGCAAGTCGCCGATCTCGCCGATCGTCGCTCTGGAGGCCGCCCCCGACTCGCTCGGCGACCTTCGCGAGGACGGGGACGTCGCCGTGGGCGACGCGCTCTTCAGCTGGAGCTGACCTCTTTCTTACTGCAGACCCGCCCCGCCGGACTCGGTGGGGCGGCCAGGCACACAGCGGTACCCGGCGGGGCCGCTTCTCTCAGCGGAGACAGGTGACATGGAGAAGACGCTGCGCGGCGTGGGTGTGAGCCACGGGGTCGCGATCGGCCAGGTGCGGCACATGGGGACGGCGGTGCTGGAGCCGTCGGCCACCCAGATCCCGACCGAGGACGCCCCGCGTGAGCAGGCCCGCGCCCAGGCCGCCGTCGAGGCGGTGGCCGCGGACCTGATCGCCCGCGGCAACCTGGCCGGTGGCGAGGCGCAGGCCGTGCTGGAGGCCCAGGCGCTGATGGCGCAGGACCCGGAGCTGATGGCCGACGTGGCCCGCCGGATCGCCGTCGGCAGCAGCGCCGAGCGCGGCGTCTACGACGCCTTCGCCGCCTACCGCGCGCTGCTCGCCTCCGCCGGGGAGTACCTGGCCGGCCGGGTCGCCGACCTGGACGACGTGCGCAACCGCATCGTGGCGCGGCTGCTGGGCGTGCCGATGCCGGGTGTGCCGGACAGCGACGAGCCGTACGTGCTGTTCGCCCGCGACCTGGCGCCGGCCGACACCGCGCTGCTGGACCCGACGCTGGTGCTCGGCTTCGTGACCGAGGAGGGCGGGCCGACCAGCCACAGCGCCATCCTGGCCCGGGCCCTGGGCGTGCCGGCCGTGGTGGCGCTGCCGGCGGCGACCGAGGTCGCCGAAGGCACCGTGGTCGCGGTGGACGGCAGCTCCGGCGATGTGCTGCTGGAGCCGTCGCAGGAGAAGCAGGACGAGCTGCGACGGGTCGCCGCCGAGCGCAAGGCCGCGCTGGCCGCCTCGTCCGGCCCGGGGCAGACCTCGGACGGGCACCGGGTGCCGCTGCTCGCCAACGTCGGCGGTCCGGCGGACCTGCCGGCCGCGCTGGAGGCCGGGGCGGAGGGCGTCGGTCTGTTCCGGACCGAGTTCCTCTTCCTGGACGACTCGGCGAAGGCTCCCACCGAGGAGAAGCAGGTCGAGGCGTACCGCAAGGTGCTGGAGGCGTTCCCGGAGGGCCGGGTCGTGGTCCGGGCGCTGGACGCGGGCGCGGACAAGCCGCTGGACTTCCTCACCCCGGCCGACGAGCCGAACCCGGCGCTGGGTGTGCGCGGTCTGCGCACCCTGCTGGAGAACCCCGAGGTCATGCAGACCCAGCTGCGGGCGCTGGCGACGGCCGCAGAGGGGCTGCCGGTGCACCTCGAGGTGATGGCCCCGATGGTGGCCGACCGCAAGGACGCCAAGGACTTCGCGGACGCGTGTCGCCAGGCCGGGCTGAACGCCAAGTACGGTGCGATGGTGGAGATCCCGTCGGCCGCACTGCGGGCCCGGTCGATCCTGCAGGAGGTCGAGTTCCTCTCGCTGGGGACCAACGACCTCGCGCAGTACGCCTTCGCCGCCGACCGCCAGGTGGGCGCGCTGGCCCGGCTGCAGGACCCGTGGCAGCCGGCGTTGCTGGACCTGATCGCGTTCTCGGCCGAGGCCGCCCGGGCCACCGGGAAGAGCTGCGGCGTCTGCGGCGAGGCCGCCTCCGACCCGCTGCTGGCCGTGGTCCTGACCGGTCTCGGCGTCACCAGCCTCTCCATGGGCGCGGCGTCGATCCCCTACGTCCGGGCCGCGCTGGCCAAGTACACGCTGGCGCAGTGCCGCCGGGCGGCCGAGGCGGCCCGGGCCACGGACAGTGCCGAGGAGGCGCGGGCCGCGGCCCGGCAGGTGCTGTCCGGCGAGTAGTACTCGCGGCGCGCAGCCGGGAGCAGCGGACCGCGAAGGGGCGCCCCCACCGTCATGGGGGCGCCCCTTCGTCGTGCCCGGGGTCAGGCCAGGCGGTCGCGGCGGAGCTGCTCGAAGAAGCGCAGGTGCTCGATGTTGTCGACGGAGCCGGGGTTGACGGCCTGCTCCAGCGGGGTGCCGGAGAGCAGTCGCTTCACGGGGACCTCGATCCGCTTGCCGGTGAGGGTGTGCGGGAGGCCGCGGACGGCGATGACCTCGTCGGGGACGTGGCGCGGGGAGAGTTCGGTGCGCAGCGAGGTGCGGATGCGGCCGATGAGGCCGTCGTCGAGGGCCGCGCCGGGGGCGAGCACGACGAACAGCGGCATCCAGTAGCCGCCATCGGGCTCCTCCAGGCCGATGACCAGGGACTCGGCGATCTCGGGGAGGCGCTCGACGACCTCGTAGATGTCCGAGGAGCCCATCCGGACGCCCTGGCGGTTGAGGGTCGAGTCCGAGCGACCGTGGATGACCACGGTGCCGCGCGAGGTGACGGTGATCCAGTCGCCGTGGCGCCAGGTGCCGGGGTACATCTCGAAGTAGCTGTCGTGGTAGCGGGTGCCGTCGGGGTCGTTCCAGAAGCCGGTGGGCATCGACGGGATCGGCTTGGTGACGACGAGTTCGCCGACCGCGTCGGTGAGCGGGCGGCCGTGGACGTCCCAGGATTCGACGGCCGCGCCGAGGCAGGGGGCCTGGATCTCGCCGAGGTACACCGGCAGGGTCGGGACGCCGCCGACGAAGCACGAGCAGACGTCGGTGCCGCCGCTGACGGAGGCGAGCCAGACGTCCTCCTTGACCTCGTCGTAGATCCAGCGGAAGCCGTCGGGCGGGAGCGGGGAGCCGGTGGTGCCGAGGCAGCGGACGGCGGAGAGGTCGAGGTCGCGGCCGGGGTGCAGCCCGGCCTTGCGGCTGGCGATGACGTACGCGGCGGAGGTGCCGAGGACGGTGGCGCCGGTGCGGGCGGCGACGGACCACAGGGCGCCGGTGTCCGGGTGGCCGGGGCTGCCGTCGTAGGTGACGATCGTGGACCCGGTGAGCAGGCCGGCGAGGAGGAAGTTCCACATCATCCAGCCGGTGGAGGTGTACCAGAGGAAGCGGTCCTCGGGGCCCAGGTCGAGGTGGAGACCGGCCTGCTTGAGGTGCTCCAGCAGGATGCCGCCCTGGCTCTGGACGATGGCCTTGGGCAGGCCGGTCGTCCCGGAGGAGTAGAGGACCCAGAGCGGGTGGTCGAAGGGGACGGCCTCGAAGACCGGCTCGACGTCGTCGGCGACCAGGTCGTCCCAGTGCAGCGCGCCGTCGGGGGCGGGCGCACCGAGCAGGGGGACGTGGACGACGGTGCGCAGGGAGGGGAGTTCGCGGCGGAGCTCGGCGACGACCTCGGTGCGGTCGTGGTCCTTGCCGCCGTAGTGGTAGCCGTCGACGGCGAAGAGGACGGCGGGTTCGATCTGCTGGAGGCGGTCGAGGACGCTGCGGGCGCCGAAGTCGGGGGCGCAGCTGGTCCAGACGGCGCCGACGGCGGCGGAGGCGAGGAGGGCGACGGCGGCCTGCGGGATGTTGGGCAGGTAGGCGCTGACGCGGTCGCCGGGGCCGATGCCGCGGGCGCGCAGGGCGGCGGCGAGCGAGCCGACCTGGCGGCGGAGCTCGGACCAGCTGAGGGCGACCGGCTGCTCGGTGGTCTCGTCGAGGTGGAGGATGGCCGGCTTGTCGGCGTTGGCCTCGTCCTCGGCGGCGCGCAGGGCGTGCTCGGCGTAGTTGAGGCGGGCGCCGGGGAACCAGCGGGCACCGGGCATGGCCGCCTCGGCGAGGACGGCGTCGGGGGCCTCGGTGAAGCGGACGTCGAACCACTGGGTGACGGCCGTCCAGAAGCGGTCGAGGTCCTCGGTGGACCAGCCGTGCAGGTCGGCGTAGCGCCGGGCGGCCTGCTCGTCGCTGTCGGCGGGGGCGAGCGGTGCGGCCGGTGCGCCGTGGTGCTCGGCGGCCCAGGCCTGGAAGGCCACGAGGCTGGTCGCGGCGGCGCGAGCGGGGTTGGGGCGCCAGAGCGGCTGATCCTGGGGTGGGGTGCTCACGGTGGTGGTCTCCCGGCCGGTGGATGGGACGGGGGTGCTCGTGGCAGGGCCCGTCCGGTTGGGGCTGTCGGTGCAGACCCTGCCATGTGATCGCGCGGTGCGCCAGGGTCTGCTCCGGCCGTGCGGGCCTGGTCAGCCCCGTACCGGGGGGCCGGTCAGAGGTGGGCGTACTCGCCGTTGAACCAGGCCTGGGAGACCCGGGTGTGGAAGGAGAAGACGAGCTGCGTCGCCGGGTCGCCGAGCTGCCAGCCGTCGGTCTCCTCGGTGGGCTTCGAGGGCGGGAGCTCGGCGAGCGGGCGGGCGGGGAGCAGGCCGAAGAGGCAGAGGAAACCGCCACCGGTGTCGGAGTCGGTGGCGACCAGGGTGACGTCGCCGGCCTCGGCCAGGATGCCGGTCTCCTCGCGCAGTTCGCGGACGCAGGCCTGCTGCCAGCTCTCGCCGTAGTCGATGTAGCCGCCGGGGAGGGCGAGTTGGCCGTAGCCGGGCTCGATGGTGCGGCGGATGACCACCAGGCTGGGCGCGCCGCTCTCCTGGGTGACCGGGAGGAGGGTGACGACGACGGGCAGCGGGTTGCGGTAGCTGATCTCGGCGCAGCCGGGGCAGGTCCGGGGCCAGGCCGTCGTCCCGGGCGGGTAGGGCGTGCCGCACCAGTGGCAGTGGGAGTTCGGCCGGTTGCTCGTCCTGCTCACCTCTTGAGTCGTCATGGCCGGATGGTAGTGCGCGGGTGCGACCGGTGGCGCCGGTCAGCGGATCTCGTCCTCCCGGGTGGGCCGGAGCAGGGCGGGGTGCAGGAGTTGGGCGTCGCCGGCGTGGTAGTTGCGGGCCCGGGGGCCGCCGCGGGCTCCGCCGCGCTCGGTGGTGGTGCCGGTGCTCTCGACGAAGCCGGGGACGGAGAGCACCTTGCGGTGGAAGTTGCCGGGGTGGAGCTTCTCGGCCCAGACGGCCTCGTAGACGGCGCGCAGCTCGGGGATGGTGAAGTCGTGCTGGAGGAAGGCGGTGGCCAGCGGGCTGTACTCGATCTTGGCGCGGGCGCGGTCGAGGCCGTCGGCGACGATGCGGGCGTGGTCGAAGGCGAGGGTGGTGCCGGCGGGCCCGACGGCCCCGGGGCGGTGGCCGGTGTGCCCGCCGACGCCACCCCCGTGGGTGTCGGCGGGCACACCGGCGGCTGGGGACCGGCCGGTGGACGGCCGGAGGTCGAGGTCGGCGACGGCGTGCCAGGCGGCGGTGGCCGCGTCCGAGCCGGCCTGCGGGTCGGGCAGGTCGGGGGCGAAGGCGAGGTAGGCGACGGAGACCACGTGCATCCGCGGGTCGCGGGCGGGGGCGCCGTAGGTGCCGAGCTGTTCGAGGTGGATGCGGCGGAGGGCGGTCTCGGCGTCGGCCGTTCCGACCAGGCCGGTCTCCTCGGCGAGCTCGCGGGCGGCGGCTTCGTCGAGGCCTTCCTCGCCGGCGCGCAGGAAGCCGCCGGGCAGCGCCCAGTACCCCTGGTAGGGCGGGGCGGCGCGCTCGACCAGCAGCACGTGCAGGCTGCCGTGGCGCAGCGTCAGGGCGACGACGTCGACGGTGACGGCGACCGGGGTGTAGGCGCGCGGGTCGTAGGCGGCGAGCCAGGCGCTCTCGTGGGCGGGGGGCTGTTCCACGGCCATGGCGGGCTCCTCTCCGCTGGGCTGCGTCGGACCGGCTCGTCGGACCGGGTCTGTCGGGCGGGGTCCGTCGGGCCGCGTCGGGCGGACGGTCGCTGTCGGGGCCCTCGCCACCGGGCCGTCGTTCTCGGGGTGAGCACAACGTAACGATCCGCCGGCCCGGCGGCAAATGATTTTCCCGTCGGCCGGGGGCGGCGCGTCTTCTACTCTGTGACCAGGAGCTTCGCCCGAGGAGGCCGTCATGCCCGCCACCGCCCCGCCGGACTTCGCCGCCGCACTGGCCGCCGGTCCGCTCGTCCTGGACGGCGGGCTGTCCAACCAGCTGGCGGCGGCCGGACACGACCTGTCGGACGCGCTCTGGTCGGCCCGGCTTCTGGCGGACGCCCCGGAGGCGGTGGTCGCCGCGCACCGGGCGTACTTCGAGGCCGGGGCGGACGTCGCGATCACCGCGAGCTACCAGGCGAGCTTCGAGGGGTTCGCCCGGCGCGGGCTGGGCCGTGCGGAGGCCGAGCGGCTGCTGGCGCTCAGCGTGGAGCTGGCACGCCGCGCCGCGGCGCAGGTGGGGGCGGAGCGGCCGCTCCGGGTGGCCGCCTCGGTGGGTCCGTACGGCGCCGCACTGGCGGACGGGTCGGAGTACCGGGGCCGGTACGGGCTGACGCCGGCCGAGCTGGAGGCGTTCCACCGGCCGCGGCTGGAGGTGCTGGCGGCGGCCGGACCGGACGTGCTGGCGCTGGAGACGGTGCCCGACGCGGACGAGGCGCGGGTGCTGCTGCGGGCCGTCCGCGGGCTGGGCGTGCCGGCCTGGCTGTCGTTCAGCGTGGCGGGCGACCGGACCAGGGCCGGGCAGCCGCTGGTGGAGGCCTTCGCCCTGGCGGCGGACGCCGACGAGGTGGTCGCCGTGGGGGTGAACTGCTGCACGCCGCAGGACGCCGACCGGGCGGTGGCGATCGCGGCCCGGGTGACCGGCAAGGCGGTGGTCGTCTACCCGAACAGCGGCGAGGACTGGGACGCCGGGGCCCGCGCCTGGCGCGGCGGGTCGACGTTCGGCGCGACCGGGGCCGCTCCCGACGGCGGCGGGGCCGGGGTGACCGGCTGGCTGGCCGACGGCGCCCGCCTGGTGGGCGGCTGCTGCCGGGTGGGCCCGCGGGAGATCTCGGCGCTGGCCGCCGAGGTGGCGCGCGTGCGGCGCTGACCTCGCCGGAGCGTCGTTACCGAGGGGGAAGGTGCACGGACCGGTCGCGGCCTGGCAGACTCGTCCCGTTACCACTGCGGTCGACATTGTCGACCGCCTGTCAGCGCGGAGGTACCGAATGCCCGGCCCGATCCAGTCGCTCTCCCGGGCCGCCGCGATCATGCGCCTGCTGGCCGGCGGCGAGCGCCGCCTGGGCCTGTCGGAGGTCGCGACGGCGCTGGACCTCGCCAAGGGCACCGCGCACGGCATCCTGCGCACCCTCCAACAGGAGGGGTTCGTCGAGCAGGACCCGGAGAGCGGCAAGTACCAGCTGGGCGCGGAGCTGCTGCGGCTGGGCCAGAGCTACCTGGACGTGCACGAGCTGCGCGCCCGGGCCCTGGTCTGGGCGGACGACCTGGCCAGGGCGTCCGGCGAGACCGTTTATCTGGGGGTGCTCCACCAGCGGGGCGTGCTGATCGTGCATCACGTCTTCCGGCCGGACGACACCCGGCAAGTGCTGGAGGTCGGCTCGATGCAGCCGCTGCACAGCACCGCCCTCGGCAAGGTGCTGCTGGCGTACGACCCGGTGGCGCGCGGCGAGCTGGGCGAGGGGCCGCTGGAGGCCTACACCGCGCGGACGCTGACCGACCTGGCGGACGTGGACGCCGAGGCGGCGCTGACCCGCGAGCGCGGCTGGACCGACTCGATCGAGGAGACCTGGGAGGGGGTGGCCTCGATCGGCGCGCTGATCCAGGACCGGCGGCGCAACCCGGTCGGCGCGGTCTGCATCAGCGGCGCGGTGGAGCGGGTCTGCGAGGACGGCTTCGTGAAGCCCTCGCTGGTCGCCTCGGTGCGCAGCGCCGCCCGGGCGATCTCCCGGGATCTGGGCGCCGGGCGGTTCTGACCCCGGCGCGGGCGGCCCCGGCCGCGGACATCTGACGTTCACGCTGAGGCGCGGACAGGCGGGATGCCTGTCCGCGCCTTAGCGTTTTGTCCGTATTTGTAGTTAGTCGATTGGTAACTTCGAGTGAAGGGTCACAGCTGCGTAACCCGGCCTTGACGTGAAGGCGACCTGGGGAGGAAGCTTCCGCATGACGGTCGACATTGTCGAACGATGGCCGAGCAGATCACTCCCACCAAGCGCTCACCCGCACAGCGATCGCTCGGCCGCCCGCCCCCACCCGCACCTCCGGGCCATATGGACAAGGGAGTCTTTGTGTCCGCGTTCTCCAACGGCGACATCTTCGTCGGCGAAACCCTCGGCACCGCCGCGCTGATACTTCTCGGCGGTGGCGTCTGCGCCGCCGTGACGCTCAAGAAGTCGAAGGCCCTCAACGCCGGCTGGCTGGCGATCACCTTCGGCTGGGGCTTCGCGGTGATGATCGCCGCCTACATGTCGGCCCCCAAGTCGGGCGCGCACCTGAACCCCGCCGTCACCCTCGCCCTCGCCGTCGACAGCGGCGACTGGAGCAAGGTCCCGGTCTACCTCGGCTCCCAGCTGCTCGGCGCGATGATCGGCGCCGTCCTCGTCTGGGTCACCTACCTCGGCCAGTTCCAGGCCAACAAGGAGGCGACCCTGGGCATCTTCTCGACCGGTCCCGAGATCCGGAACCCGGTCCAGAACCTGCTCACCGAGATCATCGGCACCATGGTGCTCTGCCTCGGCATCCTCACCCAGGGCCTCAACAAGGGCCTCGGCCTCTCCGGCATGGGCATCCTGATCGTCGCCTTCACCGTCGTGGGCATCGGCCTCTCGCTGGGTGGCCCGACCGGCTACGCGATCAACCCGGTCCGCGACCTGGGCCCGCGCATCGTGCACTCGCTGCTGCCGATCCCGAACAAGGGCGGCTCCGACTGGTCCTACGCCTGGATCCCGGTGGCCGGCCCGGTCATCGGCGGCCTGCTGGCCGGCGGCCTGTACCACGTCGCGTTCTGACGCTCCTCGGGTTTCCACCCCACCCGAGCACGGGGACTGACCAGTGAGTCAGGCCCACCCACCCCGAATCCCCCTTCTTGAGCCGAGGACCCTCATGACCTCCACTGGCACTGGCAACTACATCGCCGCGATCGACCAGGGCACCACCTCCAGCCGCTGCATCATCTTCGGCGAGGACGGCCGGATCGTCGCCGTCGACCAGCAGGAGCACCGGCAGATCTTCCCCCAGCCCGGCTACGTCGAGCACGACGCCGCCGAGATCTGGACCCGGGTGCAGTCGGTGGTCCGCGGCGCGCTGGAGAAGGCCGGTCTGACCAAGGACGACATCCGCGCGATCGGTATCACCAACCAGCGCGAGACCACCGTCCTGTGGGACAAGAACACCGGCGAGCCGGTGCACAACGCCCTGGTGTGGCAGGACACCCGCACCGAGGGGCTCTGCCGCGAGCTGGGCCGCAACGTCGGCCAGGACCGCTTCCGCCGCGAGACCGGCCTCCCGCTGGCCAGCTACTTCGCCGGCCCGAAGATCCGCTGGCTGCTGGACAACGTCGACGGCCTGCGCGAGCGCGCCGAAGCCGGCGACATCCTGTTCGGCACCATGGACACCTGGGTGATCTGGAACCTCACCGGTGGTGTCAACGGCGGCAAGCACGTCACCGACGTCACCAACGCCAGCCGCACCATGCTGATGAACCTGCACTCGCTGCAGTGGGACGACAAGATCGCCGAGTCGATGGGCGTGCCGATGGCCGTCCTGCCGGAGATCCGCTCCTCCGCCGAGGTCTACGGCGAGGCCGTCGGCGACCTGGCGGGCGTGCCGGTCGCCGCCGCCCTCGGCGACCAGCAGGCCGCGCTGTTCGGCCAGACCTGCTTCGACAAGGGCGAGGCCAAGTCGACCTACGGCACCGGGACCTTCCTGCTGCTGAACACCGGCGAGGACGTCGTCAACTCGTACCACGGGCTGCTGACCACCGTCGGCTACCGGATCGGCGACCAGAAGCCGGTGTACGCGCTGGAGGGCTCGATCGCCGTCACCGGCTCGCTCGTCCAGTGGCTGCGCGACCAGCTCGGCATCATCTCCACCGCCGCCGAGATCGAGACCCTCGCCAACACCGTCGAGGACAACGGCGGCGCCTACTTCGTCCCGGCCTTCTCCGGCCTGTTCGCCCCGTACTGGCGCTCCGACGCCCGCGGTGTGATCGCCGGTCTGACCCGGTACGTCACCAAGGGCCACCTGGCCCGGGCCGTGCTGGAGGCCACCGCCTGGCAGACCCGCGAGGTCGTCGACGCCATGCAGAAGGACTCCGGCGTCGAGCTCACCGCGCTCAAGGTCGACGGCGGCATGACCAGCAACAACCTGCTCATGCAGAACATCGCCGACGTGCTGGACGCTCCGGTCGAGCGCCCGTACGTGGCCGAGACCACCGCGCTGGGCGCCGCCTACGCGGCCGGCCTGGCCGTCGGCTTCTGGAGCGACCTGGACACCCTGCGGGCCAACTGGCACCGCGCCGCCGAGTGGACGCCGCGCATGGACGAGGCCACCCGGGAGCGCGAGTACAAGAAGTGGCTCAAGGCCGTCGAGCGCACCATGGGCTGGGTGGAGGAGGACGAGCAGATCTGACCGCGCAGCCGGTCGGGGCCCCCGGGCCCCGACCGGCCCGCTCCCGTTTCACCGGCCCGCCGCACCGGGCCGAACCGGCCTCTCAGCAGGGGCCGCACCGCACACCGAGAGGAGTAACGGCGCCGCCCGACCCGCGCCGCCGTACACACACCATGGCAACCATCCCGACCCTGGGCGCCGAGCGCTTCGCCGGCCGCACCGCCTCCCGTGCCGAGACCCGCGAGCTGCTGGGCAAGGCCACCTACGACCTGCTGGTGATCGGGGGCGGCATCCTCGGCACGGCCGTTGCCTGGACCGCCTCCCAGGCGGGTCTGAAGGTCGCCATGGTCGATGCCGGCGACTTCGCCGGAGCCACCTCCAGCGCCTCCTCGAAGCTCGTCCACGGCGGCCTGCGCTACCTGCAGACCGGCGCGGTCAAGCTGGTCGCCGAGAACCACAAGGAGCGCCGCGCGCTCGCCACCGACGTCGCCCCGCACCTGGTCAACCCGCTGACCTTCTTCGTGCCGGTCTACAAGGGCGGCCCGCACAGCGCGCCCAAGCTCGGCGCCGGTGTCTTCCTGTACTCGGCGCTCTCCGCCTTCCGCGACGGCATGGGCCGGGTCTCCACCGCCGCGCACGCCGCCCAGCAGGTGCCCGCGCTGCGCACCGAGGGCCTGCGCTCGGTGGCCGTCTACGGCGACCACCAGATGAACGACTCGCGCGTCGCCGTGATGACGGTGCGCGCCGCCGTCGACGCCGGCGCCGTGGTGCTCAACCACGCCGAGGTCACCGGCCTGCGCTTCACCGGCGGCCGGGTCACCGGTGCCGACCTCAAGGACCGCCTGGACGGCACCGAGTTCGGCGTCGACGCCCGCCTGGTGCTCAACGCCACCGGCCCGTGGGTCGACCACCTGCGCACGATGGAGGACGCCGGCGCCGCGCCGTCGATCCGCCTCTCCAAGGGCGCGCACGTCGTGGTCAAGCGCCGTGCCCCGTGGCGCGCCGCGCTGACCATCCCGATCGACAAGTACCGCGTCTCCTTCGCCATCCCGTGGGAGGACCACGTCCTGCTCGGCACCACCGACGAGGAGTACACCGGCGACCCGCAGGACGTCCGGGCCACCGAGGCGGACATCGACCAGATCATGGGCGAGGCCGCGCACGCCATCCGCGACGAGCACCTCGACCGCGACCTGATCACCTACGCCTTCGCCGGCCTGCGGGTGCTGCCCGGCGGCCCCGGCGACACCGCCGCCGCCAAGCGCGAGACGGTCGTCACCGAGGGCAAGGGCGGCATGCTGTCGGTCGCCGGCGGCAAGTGGACCACCTACCGGCACATCGGCCGGACCGTGCTGGAGAAGCTGGCCCACGTGCCCGGCACCACCCTCGGCGAGGACATGTCGACCATCGCCCGGACCGTCCCGCTGCCCGGCGTCGGCGCGCCGAACGCCGTCGCGCACCGCCTGCTGATCGACCGTGAGCCCGGCTCGCGGATGGAGCCGCTGGTCGCCAAGCACCTGGCCAGCCACTACGGCACGCTCTCCTTCGAGATCGCCCGCATGATCGACGAGAACCCGGAGCTCGGCCGGCCGATCCACGAGGACGGTCCGGACGTCTGGGCGCAGGTCGCCTACGCCGCCGACAGCGAGTGGGCGTACACCACCGACGACGTGCTGCGCCGCCGCACCACCATGACCGTCCGCGGCCTGGACACCCCGGAGATCCGCTCCGACGTCGAGGCGTTCCTCGCGAAGCGCGCGGCCAAGTAGGGCCGGCAGGGACTCGAAGGGCGGGCACCCCGGGCTGGGGGTGCCCGCCCTTCGGCATGCCTGCGTGCGGGTGCGGCGGGCGCCGCGGAGAGCGGGCTGCCGGGGCGGGCACACGAGCGCGGGGCGGGCTGTCGGGCGCGCGCCCCGGCCCGGCCGAGCGGACCGGGCAGCGCCGTCGGCGCACCACCGACCGGGCAGCACCGGCCGGGCAACGCGGGCCGGGCAGCACCGGCCGGGCAACGCCGGCCGGGCAGCACCGAAGGGCGGTACCCGTGGGACACGGGTACCGCCCTCCCAGGCGCGAGGTCGCGGTCAGATGATCAGGCTGAGCGGCATGATCAGGGCGATGGCGACCACCGAGATCACGGTCTCCATCACCGACCAGGACTTGAGGGTCTGGCCGACACTCATCCCGAAGTACTCCTTCACCAGCCAGAAGCCGGCGTCGTTGACGTGCGAGAAGAAGAGCGAACCGGCACCGATGGCCAGCACCAGCAGGGCCGCGTGGGTGGACGACATGTCGGCGGCCAGCGGGGCGACGATGCCGGCGGCGGTGATGGTGGCGACCGTGGCGGACCCGGTGGCCAGCCGGATCAGGACGGCGATCAGCCAGCCGAGCAGCAGCGCCGAGATGTGCCACTTGCCGGACCACTCGCTGACGGCGTTGCCCACGCCGACGTCGATCAGCGTCTGCTTGAAGCCGCCGCCCGCGCCGACGATGAAGACGATGCCCGCGATCGGACCGAGCGACTTCCCGACGGTTTCCGAGATCCGGTCCTTGGAGAAGCCGGCCGCCCGACCGAGCGTCAGCATGCCGAGCAGGGTGGCGGCGAGCAGGGCGATCAGCGGCGAGCCGATGAAGTCGAACACCCGCTGCGGCAGCGCCTTCGGGTCGTCGATGACGACGTCGGCCAGCGCCTTGCCGAGCATCAGGACGACGGGCAGCAGGATGGTGGCGAGGACCGCGCCGAAGCTCGGGGTGTGCTCGCGCTTCTCCGTCTCCACGGGTGCGGTGGCCTGCGGGATCTCCAGCGGGCCGACCCAGCGCTCGGCGACGCGGGCGAACAGCGGGCCGGCGATGATCAGCGTCGGCACGGCGATCAGCAGACCGAGCGCCAGGGTGATCCCGAGATCCGCCTTCAGTGCGTCCACCGCCACCAGCGGGCCCGGGTGCGGCGGGACGAGCCCGTGCAGCACCGAGAGCCCGGCCAGCGCGGGGATGCCGATCCGCATCAGCGGGACGTTGCCGCGGCGGGCCACCAGCAGCACGATCGGGATCAGCAGGACGACCCCGACCTCGAAGAACAGCGGCAGGCCGAGCACGGCCGCGATCAGCGCCATCGCCCAGGGCAGGGCCCTGGGCCCGGAGCGGGAGAGCACGGTGTCCGCGATGATGTTCGCCCCGCCGGAGTCGGCGAGGAGTTTGCCGAGCATCGCGCCCAGCCCGATCAGCAGGCCGACGCCCGCGACGGTCGCGCCGAAGCCCGTGGAGAAGCTCCCCAGCAGCTTGTCGAAGGGGGCGCCCGCGACGGCGGCCAGCAGGCCCGACCCGAGGGTCAGGGCGAGGAACGGGTGCAGCTTCAGCTTGGTGATCAGCACCACGATGGCGCCGATGCTGAGCAGCACCGCGAGCAGCAGCTGGGTGTCGCTGTCGGTGTGCGGCAGGGCCGGTGGGGCGGCCGCCGCGAGCAGAGTGGGGGTCACGCGAGGTCTCCATTGACGGGCCGCAGCAGTGCCACGGCCATCTCGACGAGTTCTTCGGGGGTCGGTCCGACGTCCAGGACGGCGCCGCGCTCGTCCGCCCCGAGAGGTTCCAGGGCGGCGTACTGCGAGTCGAGCAGCGACGGCGGCATGAAGTGGCCGGTGCGGTGGGCGAGCCGATCGCCGACCAGCTCGTGCCGCCCGCTGAGGTGCAGGAAGAAGGCGCCCGGGCAGGCCGCGCGCAGGGTGTCGCGGTAGTGGTGCTTCAGCGCCGAGCAGGTGACCACGCCACCGGTGCCGGCCTGCGCCCGCTCCCCCAGCCAGGCGCCGAGGGCGCGCAGCCAGGGCGCGCGGTCCGCGTCGTCCAGCGGGTTGCCGGCCGACATCTTGGCGATGTTGGCCGGCGGGTGGAAGTCGTCCGCCTCGGCGTAGGGGAGGTCGAGGCGGTCGGCCAACAGGCGGGCCACGGTGGTCTTGCCGACACCGGAGACACCCATCACGACGACCGTCAGGGGGCCGGGGGTGGTGGGTGCGGGGGTGTCGTGGTTCTCGACGCTGAGAGCCATCGGTGCTGCTCCTTCGTTGCCTGGCCGCCACTATCGCTCCAAAGATATGACGTATTCAAGTACCAGAAACCAAATCGTCATACTTTTGAGCGTGTGCAGGACCACGCCGGGCGGCCGACCCGAACCGCGGGGCCTCCGCCCGGGGGCGCGGCGCGGCGTCCGGGCCCCGCCGTCGGGCGCCCCGCGGGTCGGAGTCCGGCGACAGGCCCTAGGCTGGGCGGATGGAGATCCAGGGGCTGCCCGGCCGACTGCTTGCCGAGCTCGGACCGGCCATCGCCGCCGGGGAGATCCCCGAGGGCGCGGTGCTGCGCAGCGAGGAGCTGGAGGAGCGCTTCGGGGTCTCGCGGACGGTGGTCCGCGAGGCGGTGCGGATCCTGGAGGGGATGCGCCTGGTGGCCTCCCGGCGACGGGTCGGCATCACCGTGCAGCCGAGGTCGAGCTGGGACGTCTTCGACCCGCTGGTGATCCGGTGGCGGCTGGCGGGCAGCGACCGCCCGGCCCAGCTGCGCTCGCTCGGGTCGCTGCGGGTCGCCGTCGAGCCGGCCGCGGCGGCGCTCGCCGCAGTGCACGCCACCGACGACGAGCGCCGGGAACTCAGCTCACTGGCCGTGGAGTTGACGATGACGGCGCGCGCCGCCGACCTGGAGACCTTCCTGCGGCACGACATCGCCTTCCACGCCACCGTCCTGCGCGCCTCCCGCAACGAGATGTTCGCCCACCTCGGCGACACCGTGGGGGCGGTGCTGACCGGCCGGACCGAGTACCATCTGATGCCCCATCAGCCGGAGTCGTACGCGATCCGGCTGCACCGCGAGGTCGCCGAGGCGATCTGCGCGGGGGATGCCGAGCACGCCGAGCAGGCGATGCGGACGATCGTGGCGGGCGCGCTGGAGGAGCTGAACCAGCAACTGGCGTGAACCGCCGCCCCGTCGGCCGGCCGCCTGCCGGTTCGGGCCGGATTCCGGTACAGATCACACGATTTGACGGCAGTTCGGAGGGTTCGGACGCATAGTCCGGGTACGACGGGGCAGAGTGGTGCGCAGGGGCGCGTTCTCGCGCGCCCGCTCTGCCCGTTCCTGCCCGCTCTGCCGCCGTGACCGCGCCTGGGGGTCGTCCGATGTCAGCCGCACGCCGTCGCCGCCTGCCCGACGAGGTGCGCGCCGCCGTCGTCCGGGCGGTGCTCTGCCTGGCCTTCACGCTGGTCGGCCTGCTGATCGCGACGCTGGCCTCGTACGCGGACAGCTGGCTGATGACGCCGGCGCTGATGGCGATGGGCCTCGGGGTGTTCGGCACCATGTGGTGCCTGCTGGAGATCCTGATCTCGCGCCAGATCGCCGCCCAGCGGATGCGCGGGCCGAACGCTGCCTCGCCGATGTCCGGCAGCCGGGCACCCGGCGGGGCCCGGCCGGTGCCGCGCCCGGCCGGGCCCCAGAACGGCACGGCCGCACCGCAGTCGCGGGTGCCCACGGCGTATCCGTAGGGCCCGGGCCGGTCCCGGACGGCTCCTCGCGGGTGGCCGGCGGGTGGTCGACGGGTGGTGGTGAGCCGGTGGGCGGTCAGGCCGGGACGACGGCCCGGTAGTGGGTGGTGAGCCGGCCGTCGTCGCCCAGCACGTGGAGGGCGAGCATCGGCGGCTGATCGAAGCTGATGCCACCGCCGCCCTCGCAGGGCAGCGTGACGGTGGACACCACGCCGGGCGCGACCAGCACCGGCAACCCGGCGAAGACGGTGGCCGCGCCGGTGTGGGCGTGGCCGCAGAGCAGGGCGGCCACCCGGGGGTGACGGCCCAGCACCTCGGCGAGGCGCTGCTCCCCGAACTGCCGGATCGGGTCGACGGTCGGCAGGTGGAGGACCACCGGCGGGTGGTGGAAGGCCACCAGCGCCGGCTGCTCCGGGCGGCCCGCCGCGAGCGCGGCGTCCAGCCAGGCCAGGGTCTCCTCGTCGAGCAGGCCGTCGGCCCGCCCGGGAATCGACGAGTCGACCAACAGCAGGTCGGCGCCGGGCAGCGAGTGCAGCCGGTTGACCGGACCGTCGGCGGGCGCCTCCCCGAGCAGGCCCTCCCGGTAGGGCGCGCGCCGGTCGTGGTTGCCGGGACAGGTGAGCACCGGGTGGCGGGAGGCCAGCACCTTGGCGACCCGCTCGTACTCCGCCGGCAGGCCGTGGTCGGCGAGGTCGCCGGTGACCAGCACGGCGTCCAACGGGCCGGGCAGGGCGTTGAGGTACGCCATCACCTGCTCGGCCCGCCGGTACGCGCGGGCGCCGCCGTCCCGGCCCTGCTCCTGCCCGATGTGGATGTCACTGAAGTGAGCGATCGTCAGCATGGCTCCCACGGTAGGCGGGCCGGCGCCGCCGGGGTAGCCGTGTCAGGCCGGGGCCGGGGCCTCCGCGGGGCGCTTGAACATCCGGGTCGCGGTGATCTCGCCGTGGACGGTCGGGCCGTCCGGGTCCTGCGGGGCGGGCAGGCCGGGGCGCAGGTGCTCCTCCACCGAGATGTACTTGAGGCCCGCCCGCAGGTCGGCGTCGTTGCGCAGCCGGATGACCAGCGGGAACTCGGCCAGCGCGGTGGTGTCGAACAGACCGGTGGTGTAGATCAGTTGGACGCCGAGCGCGTCGGCGACCGCCCGCTGGAGCTCCAGCAGGTAGGTGGCGTTGGCGCGGCCGATCGGGTTGTCCAGGAAGAGCGTGCCGGCGTGCCGCAGCTGGGACTGGCCGCGGTCGTTGGCGCGCAGTGCGGCCATGGTGCAGTAGAGCGCGATGGCCGCGGTGAGCAGCTGACCGCCGGAGAAGACGTCGGACATCTGGCCGACGCCGACCCGCTCGGCGCGCAGCACCGCGTCCGGCTTGAGGATCTCCACGCTCACGCCGCGCGGGCCGATCGCGGCGGCGACACCGCGCAGCAGCAGGGACATGCCGTCGCGGCGCAGGTCGCTGTTCTTCTTGACGGCGGCGCGGGTCGCCTCGTCGATCACCTCGCCCAGGCGCTCGACCAGGGTGGCGTGGTCCGGGTCCTCGAAGCGGATCCGGAGGAACTCCTGGCCGGACCACTCTCCCAGGCCCTCGGGCAGCCGGGAGAGCCGCTGGGCGGCACGCAGGGTGGTGAGCGAGGACTCGACCAGGCCGCGCAGCCGGTCGACGATCGAGCCGCGGTTGCGCTCCAGCTGGGCGAGCTCGTCGGTGAGCACGCGCAGCCGGGGTGCGAAGGCGGTGGCCCAGGCGGCGGCGTGGTCGGGCAGGGCGGCGGCGGGCAGTTCGCGGATCTGCTGGCGGGCCGGGGTGCGGACGGCCTCGTAGCGGGCCGCGTTGGCGTGCCGGACGAGGGCGTCGGAGGCGTCGCGGACGGCGAGTTCGGCGGAGGAGAGCTCGCCGGCCGCGGTGCGCAGCGCGCGGCGGGCCTCGGCGGCGGCGGTGCGGGCGTCGGCGAGCGGGCCGAGGTAGGGCTCGACCGGGCGGCCGTCCTCGTCCTGCTGCTCGCGCAGGCCGTCGCGCAGCTGCCCGGCGTGCTCGTCGAAGTCGGCGGCGGCGGCCTGGGCGGCGTCGAAGGTCCGCTGCAGGTCGGCGTGGGCGGTGCGCGCGGCGTCGACGCTCTCGCGGCGCTCGGCCAGCCGGGTGGTGGCGGTGCGCAGCAGGACCTGGGCGTGCTCGGGGTCGGTGGGGACGAGGTCCTCGGGCAGCTCGGTGTGGGCCTCACCGTCGGCGGGCGCGGAGCGCTCGGCCTCGCCGCGCAGCCGGCCGAGCTGCTCGCTGGCGGCGGCGGAGCGGGCCTCGATGGTGGCGACCAGCTCCTCGGCGCGGGCGGCGGCGGCCTGACGGGCCGGGCCGTCGGCGCCGTCGGGACTGCCCAGCAGTTCTTCGGCGCGGGTGCGGACCTTGTTGGTGAGGCGGTCGAGTTCGGTCGCGGCGGCGGCCTCGTCGCCCTCGGCGCGGGCCTGCTCGGCGCGCAGGTCGGCGCCGACGCCGACCTTCTCGTAGAGCTGGGAGGCGGCGCGGTAGGCCTCGCGCAGGGCGGGCAGCGCGGCGGGCGCGGCGCCCTCGGGCTCGTCGGCCTGCTCGGCGGTGGGGATCTCGGCGCGCTCGGCGCGCAGGGTGCGGGCGGTGCGGCGGGCGTCGTCGGCGGCGCGCTGCGCGGCGCGGCGGTCCTCGTCGCAGGTGCGGGCGCGCTCGGCGCACTGGGCCTGGCGGCGGTCGCACTCGGTCGCGTCCTCGGCGAGTTCGCGCAGGCTCCGCGTCCAGCCGGCGCGCTCGCGCAGGCGGAAGGCGAGGCCGGAGAGGGCGTCGGCGCGGCGGCGGGCCTGCTGGGCGGCCTCGCGCTGCTCCTCGTGGGCGAAGGCCGCGGCGGCGTGGTCGGTCTCGGCCTCGTCGTGGTCGGCGCGCAGGGTGGCGAGCGCGGCGGCGGCCTGCTCGGCGTGCTCGCGGGCGGCCTCGGCGGCGGCGGCCAGCTCGGCGAGGGTGCCGGGCGGGCAGCTGGCGTGCCAGGAAGCGAGGCGGGCGGCGAGGGCGCGGTCGCCTCCCAGCCTGGCGGCCAGCTCGCGGATGTGCTCCTCGCGGGCGGTGGCGCGGGAGCGCAGCTCGCGGCGCTCGCCGTCGGCGGCCGTCTCGTCGTGCATGGCCGGGTTCGGCGGCACGAGGAAGAAGGCGGGCTCGTCGGTGATGGGCGCGATCAGCGCGGCGGCGGCGCCGACGGCGACGGTGGAGCGCGGCAGCAGCGCGGCGGCCTGCAGGGTCTCGCGGGCCCGGTCGAGCGAGTTGGGGTCGGTGATCACCACGCCGTCGACCAGTTCGGGCCGGGCGGCGAGGATCGCCTCGTGGTCCGCAGGGTCGACCGACTGGGCGAGGTAGCGCCAGCCGGGCAGCGCGGGGATGCCGTGCTCGGCGAGGTACTCGACGGTGGCGAGCACGTCCGGGCCGGGCGGCAGCAGGCCGCCGTCGCCGAGCGCGGCGAGGATGCGGGAGTCGTCGGCGGCCGCGGTGCGCAGGTCGAACAGGGTGCGCTCGGCGGTGGCGATGGCCTCGTCGAGCAGCTCCCGGAGCGCCTCGGCGGAGCGGTCGAGGACGGCGGGGGTGAGGAAGCCGGCCGCCTCGTCCGCGCCTTCCTGGTAAGGGGTGAGGGAGAGCAGGTCGGCCAGCCGGGGCTCGGTGGCGAGCAGGGCGGCGGTGCGCTGCTCGGTGGCGAGCGCCCGGACGGCGGCCTTGCGGGCGTCGGTGGCGCGGGCTTCCGCGAGTTCGGCGCGGCCGGTGGCGGCGGCGGCCTCGCGCAGCCGGGCGGCGGCGGTCTCGGCGACCGTCCGGGCCTGCCCGAGGGCGGCGGCGGCGGCCTTCTCGACATCGGCGGCGTGCAGGGCGGCGCGGGCCGGGTCGGGCTCGGCGGTACCGGGGTCGATCCAGCCGGCGTCGACCGCGGCGGCGGTCTCCCGCTCGACCTCGGCGAGGCGCTGGCGCAGGTGGTCGGACTCGCTGCGGGCCTTCTGGGCGGCGGTGGCGGCCTCGGTGGCCCCGGACTGGGCCTTGGCGCCGTCCACCTGGAGCTCGCCGGCGCGCTGCTCCTCGGTGTCGGCACGGTCCTCGGCGGCCGCGGCCGCGGTCTCCAGGGCGCGGGCCAGCGCGGCGGCGGCGCGGGCCCGGGCGGCGAGCGCCGGGGCGGCGTCGAGCTCGGCCTCGCGGATCGCGACGGCGACCCGGGCCATCCGGTCGGCGGCGGCGCGCTGGCGCAGCACGGCCTCGGCGGCCTGCCAGGCGGAGTGCAGGGTGCGGGCCTCGATGAGTTCGCGGCGCAGGGCGGCGGCCTCGGTGGTGGCCGCGGCCAGCCCGAGGGTGGCGTGCCGGTGGGTCAGCTCGGCGGTGATCAGGGTGTGCCGGGTGCGGTCGGCCTCGGCGGCGGTGACGGCGCTCGCGGCGGCGGCGACCTCGATGGCGAGGTCCTGGGCGCGGTCGCGCTCGGCGGCGGCGCGCGAGGTCAGCGCGTGGGCGAGGCGACGGGTGCGGCGCTCGGCGGTGCGGTGGGCCTCGCGGACGGCCTCGCGGGCGGTGGTGGCCTCGGCGATGCGCTCCAGCAGCTCCAGCGAGCCGGCGGTGAAGTCGCGTTCGGCGGTCAGCTCGGCGCGGCGGCCCAGCTTGGCGGCGAAGCCGTGGACGAGGTCGGCCAGGCCGTCGGTGTCCCGGGTGTCGGTGACGGCGCGCAGCAGCAGGTCGGTGAAGTCGCTGTCGTGCTTGACCGCGAACAGGCCGGCGGCCTCGCCCTCGTCGGCGTTCATCTCGCGCTGGTAGCGGAAGAGTTCGGGGTCGAGGCCGAGCTCCCCGAGGTGCTCCGTCCAGCGGTCGTGGCCGTCCTCGAAGACGAGGTCGAGGTGGGGGTGGGCCTTGCCGGCCTCGGTGAGGGCGTCGCGGAAGCCCTTCATGGTGCGGCGCCGGCCACGGGCCTTCTGGTCACCGGCCAGGCTGACCCGCTCGGCGACCGGCAGCGAGTCCAGGGTCAGACCGGGGCCGGGGCGGAAGGAGTACCAGGTCTCGGCGAACTTGCGCGGGTCGGAGGAGACCTGGCGGCCGCGCCACTCGCTGACCTTGCCGACCACGATCGGCTCACCGGTGACGGTGTGCTGCCACTCCAGGGCGACGTGGCCGCAGTCGTCGGCCAGCAGGAACTTGCGCAGCACGCCGGAGCTGGCGCCGCCGAGGGTGTTGCGGTGGCCGGGGAGCATCACCGAGAAGATCAGCTTGAGCAGGACGGACTTGCCGCCGCCGTTCTCCAGGAAGAGCACCCCGGCGGGGGCGGGGCGGCGGACCGGCCCGTCCGGCTCCTCGCCGAACAGGCCGATCTGCTGGGGGGCCGGGTCGGAGACGGGCTCGCCCACGCCGCGCAGGTCGAGCACCGTGTCGGCGTAGCGGGCACCGGCCGGTCCGATCGAGTACAGGCGGACCCGGTTGAGCTCGTACATGTGCGGCGGTTCTCCAGTGCGGGTGGGTCAGGAGTGCGTGGGTCGGGAATGCGGTGGAGCTGGTTCTGGGTGGGCGGCGCTCCCGGGTGGGGGCCCGGTCAGAGCGAGTGGAACGGCAGGCCGGCGTCGGCGACCAGCTCGTCACCGGTGTCCGGGGGCAGCAGGCTGGCGGTGCCGTCGGAGACCGGGACGATGCCGAGGTCGAGCAGCTCGGCCATGGCGGCGCTGCCGGCCAGGTCGCGGACCTGGAGCTGGTAGCGGGCGGTGGTGCGGTAGGTGCCGCCGGCGTCGTCCGAGGTCTTCTGCAGGAAGCCGGAGTCGACCAGGAACATCACCGCCTTGGCAACGATGCCGATGGTGGAGCCGGACAGTCGGCGGGCGTCCTTGGTGGCGCCGGTGGCGGTGCGCCGGGCCCAGACCCGCCAGGCGGCCTCCAGGCCGGGGGCGTCGCTCTGCGGGTCGGTGTTCGCGCCGTCGGCCTCGGCCTGCTCCTCCAGCCGGCGGCAGGCCTGGCGGACGAAGGCGTCGACGCCGTTGACGGTGATCCGGCCGAGGTAGCCGTCGTCGGCGAGGTCCTCCGGGCGGGGGAAGGCCATCGCGGCGACGGCGAGGTGGGCCAGGCCGTGCAGGAAGCGGTCGGTCGACTCGGAGGCGGCGCGGCGCGAGTAGTCACCCATCCGGACGGCGAAGACGGAGTCCTCGGCGGCGGCGACGGCCATGCCGGCGCGCGGCGAGACCTCCAGGACGACCAGGCCCATGCCGGTGGCGACGGCGTCGGCGAGGCGGGCGAAGGCCGGGTCCTCGCGGTGTCGGCGGACCAGCTCGGCGTACTCGGCGTCGCGGGCGGGGAGCAGCTTGGCCTGCAGACCGAAGGAGACCAGCCGGGCGGCGTCGGCGACATCGGCCGGGGTGATCGCGGCCGGAGCCGCGGGCTCGGTCTCGGGCGCCCAGGACGTGTCGTGGTGGGTCGTCACGGGCGGTGCTCCTCGGGGCTGGTGCGGGCGGTGCGGGTGGTGCGGGCCGGGCGGGTGGTGCGGGCACGGGGGCCGGGCGGGTGCCCGCCGGACGGGCGGGGGCGGCGGGTCGTCAACTGGCGTCCTTGCGGTCGGCCGCCATCCCGGCCGCGTCGAGCAGGGCGCTGCCGACGATGAGGTCGGCGCCGCCGAATTCGAGGTCGCACAGCGGGGTGCCGTCGTCCACGGCGAAGAGCAACCGCTCCTCGCCCTGGCGGTAGGCGGTTCCGACCGACGGGCTGGCCGCGTGCACGGCCAGCAGGGCGACCAGGTACGGGAGTTCGGCGTCCTGCTTGCGGGCGTCGGCGAGCAGGCCGGAGAGCCGCCGGGGGGCGTCGGCGGGCAGGTCGAGCAGGACCAGGGCGGCCTCCAGCTGGGCCTCGGAGAACCGGCTGTCGTCGGGGGTGGCGACGAGGTCCGGATCGGGCAGCTCGGCGCCCAGGTGCTCGCGCTCGACCGGCGGGGTGAGCAGCAGGTCGACCAGGTCGGCGACCCGGACCGAGACCGGCGTACGCAGGCCGATGCCGCGGGCGAAGAACGCGCCGGTGGGCCGGACTGCCTGCTCGACCGGCAGCCGCAGCACGGGGGCGAGCAGCTGCCCGTAGAGGTCGATGCCGCTGCGGGCGCCGGGGGCGGCGAAGGCCTGGCGGTCCTGCTCGGCGCGGAACAGCGGGCCGGCCTCCAGCAGACGGGTCTGCAGCTGGGTGTGGCGGCGGATGCAGTCCTTGACGATGTCGACCAGCTCGGCGGCGCGGCGCTTGTGCTCCGGCTCCTCCGCCTCGTCGCGGGCCTTGCGGATGTTGGTGAGAATCGCGTTCTCGTGCCGGTAGCGGTCGGCGATGTGGTCGAGCGCCTCGTCGATCAGATCGGGGACGGCCTGCATCCAGTCGACGGCGCGCACGTTGCGCCGGGTGGCGTCCAGGGCCCGGCGCAGCGTCTCGGCGTACTGGACGGTGCGGTAGCGGGCCTGCTCGGCGGCGAGCTGGGCGTCGGCCAGGCGGCCGCGCCGGATCAGCACCTCCAGCTTGACCTCGGCGGCGATCTGCGCGGAGGTGACGTCGGTGTCGAGTGCGCCGACCAGGACGTTGACCGCCTCGTCGGTGGTGCGCAGGTAGACGCCGCCGTCGGGGCCGGGCACCTCCTCGATCAGCTTGAAGTCGTAGTCGCGCCGGACGTACGCGCCGTCCTGGCCGAAGGTGCCGTAGACGGCGCGGAAGCCGCGGTCGACGCTGCCGACGTTGATCAGCGACTCCAGCACCCACCGGGCGACCCGCTCGTGCTCGGCGGTCGGCCGGGTGGTGGCCTGGGCGGCGACCCGGGGCAGCAGCCGGGCGAGCACTATGTCGCGGTCGGCCCCGGTGTCGAAGTCCATGTGCAGGGTGACCAGGTCGATCGCGGCGAGGCCGACCTCGGCCATCGCGTAGCCGCCGTACTCGCCGGCCAGCATCACCTTGCGGCTGTCCAGGTCGTGCAGCGGAGCGGTGCAGGCCAGCGCCTTCAGCCGGCGGGCCAGGCCCTCGTCGGCGGCGGGGCCGGGCGCGGGCCGCGCGGCGGCGGCGGGCCCGGCGGGCGGCCGGAGCCCGGACTCGGTGGGCAGGTCAGCGATGGCGGTCACGGTGGACAAGATTAGAGGTACGCACCGACATCGACCGAAACGGACCTTACGGGCGGCCCGGACAGGTGGGCGAACCGTGGGTGGGTGGAACCGGCTTTCGACGAAACGCCCGCACGACGGGGCCGGCCCAGCCATCATGCCTCATATGATCATCAGACTGGTACGAGGCGGCGTGACCGCCGCCCTGGCCGCGGCCACGCTCACCGCCGGCACCGTCGTCGCCGACGCCGCGACCACCGCCGCGCCCACCGCCCGCACGGCGGCCACCGGCCCGAATGTCAGCGTGACCCAGGCCGGCAACTACCCGATCTTCCCGGTCGACAGCACCAACTTCTCGGTGACCTGGACGTCCTCGGGCACCGCCGACCTCACCGGGGTCACCCACCTCACCGTCGAACTGCCGCCCGGCCTGACCACCAACGGCGCGACGATCACGTCCTTCCCCGACTACACCTTCACCGAGACCGTCTCGCCCGACGGCCGCCGGCTGGACGCCTTCTTCACCGGCAACCGGGCTCCGGGGCGCAGCGAGTTCATGAAGGTCTACGTGGCCTCCCACGGCACCAGGCCGTCCGGCGCGATCAAGGTCACGGCCGCGAACCGGAACGACACCGACCCGTCCGACAACGTCTCGACCTACCTGCTCGGCAGCGGCCCGCAGGCCCCCGCCACCCAGGCCGTGCCGGTGGTGACCGGCATCGGCACCGTGACCGGCCCGGGCACGGGCGGCACCGCCGTCACGCTGACCGGCACCGACCTGGACAACGGCTTCGTCCTGTTCGGCGACTCCGTCGCGACCGGCGGCTGCACCGCCACCAGCTGCACCGTCACCGACCCCGGCGGCTCGGGCAGCACGCCGGTGACCGTGGTCACCCCGGGCGGCTCCGCGGCCGCACCCTCGGCGTTCGACCACACCGGCGCGGCTCCCCCGGCGCCGCCCGCCCCGGTGGTCACCGGTCTGACCACCAGCACCGGGCCGGCCGCCGGCGGCACCAAGATCTACGTCCAGGGCAGCGGGCTGGCCGCCGGCACGGTGCTCTTCGGCGGGGTGCCGGCCACGCGCTCCTCGTGCGGCCCGACGCTCTGCTCGGCGACCGCCCCGGCGGGCACCGGCGTGGTCGACGTAACGGTGACCACGCCCGGCGGGACCAGCGCGACCGTCGCGGGCGACCGGTACGCGTACACCGCCTGACGGGGATCGTGCGGCGGGGCCCGGTGCCGGGAACGGCGCCGGGCCCCGCTGCGTTGCGGCGGGGAGGCAGGGCCGCGGGGCGCAGCGGGGAGGCAGGGCTACGGCCGGGAGCGGCCGGGTCGCGAGGCACCTCAAGGGCAAGTTGAACGCGTTCAATTCCAGGGTCTAGAGTCACTTCCGTGCAGGTGGGACAACCCGTCCCAGCTCCTCGTCGGCATGGGGGTCGACCGGTATGAACGGCACGTCCGAGAGCTTGACCGAACGCCCGCTGGACGAGGGGCGGGCCGCACTCCGGCGGGTGCGCCGGTGGCTCTGGGCCTTCGTGGTCTGCCTCGTCCTGAGCGGCCTGACGGCCTTCCCACTGGAGACCGAGACCCGGTGGCTGGCCGATGTCGCGGCCGGCCCGGCGGCCCCGCTCACCGACCACCTGCCGGCCCTGCGGGAATGGATCGAGCGGACCCGCGACGGCATCGCCGACACCAACGCCCGCTATCCGTTCCTGGCCTACGGCACCGACTGGCTGGCCTTCGCGCACCTGGTGATCGCGGCCGCGTTCTGGGGGCCGATCAAGGACCCGGTGCGCAACGTCTGGGTGATCCGGTGGGCCGTCCTCGCCTGCGCGGGCATCATCCCGCTGGCGCTGATCTGCGGGCCGCTCCGGGGCATTCCGCTGTACTGGCGATTCATCGACATGTCGTTCGGCATCATCGGCGTGGTGCCGCTGCTCGTCGTGCTGCGCGCGCTCCGACCGCTGGAGCGGCCCGCCCGCGCCGCCGCCGTCGCCGGCTGAGCCGTCCGGGGGAACGCCCGGGCCCCGCCCACGCGGTGCACCGGGCAGCGACGCAGGAGCGGCGACGGCCGTCACGCGCAGGCCCTACGATCTGGCTCAACAGCTGCTGGGAGGCGGACGGGCGTGGCCGATGCGGTGATCGATCTCAATGCGGACCTCGGTGAGGGGTTCGGACGCTGGACGCTGACCGACGACGAAGCCCTGCTCTCCGTGGTGACCAGCGCCAACGTCGCCTGCGGCTTCCACGCCGGAGATCCGTCCACCATGCGCCGGGTCTGCGCGCTGGCCGCCGAGCGCGGCGTGCGGATCGGCGCCCAGGTCTCCTACCACGACCTGGCCGGCTTCGGCCGCCGGGCGATGGACGTCCCCCCGGAGGAGCTGGCCGACGAGATCGCCTACCAGATCGGCGCCCTCCAGGTGTTCGCCCGCGCGGCCGGCTCCCGGGTCTCCTACGTCAAGCCGCACGGCGCCCTCTACAACCGGGTGGTCACCGACGCCGAACAGGCCGAGGCGGTGGTCGCGGGCGTGCTGCGGGCCGGGGCGGTCTGCGACGGCCCGCTGCCCGTGCTCGGCCTGCCCGGCTCCCGGCTGCTGGCGGTCGCCGAGGGCGTCGGACTGCCGGTGGTCACCGAGGCGTTCGCCGACCGCGCCTACACCTGGGCCGCCACCCTGGTGCCACGCCGCGAGCCGGACGCCGTCATCCAGGACCCGGAGACGGTCATCACCCGCGCGGTCGGGATCGCCCGGGACGGCGTGGTCGAGGCCGTCGGCGGCGAACCGATCGGCGTCGAGGCGCGCTCGCTGTGCGTGCACGGCGACACACCGGGTGCCGCCCAGCTCGCCTGGCGGATCCGCGGCGCGCTCGCTTCGGCGGGCGTGCGGGTGGAGCCCTTCGCGTGACGGCCGGCGGCGGGCGGGCAGGGGCGGCGCGGCCGTCGGCGTCCCCGGGTCCGGCATCCGCGGGCCCGGTGGCACCGCGTCTGCACGTGGCGGGCGGGGAACCCGGGTGAGCGGCGCGCCGCTGATCCGGGCGGTGGGCGAGCACGCGCTGCTCGTCGAGGTGGCCGGGACGGCCGAGGTCGGCGCGCTGTACGGCTGGCTGCGCCAACGCCTGGCGGTGGGCGAACTGCCCCCGGTCGAGGAGATCGTCCCGGCCGCGCGGACCGTCCTGCTCGACGGCGTGGCCGACGTCCGAGCGCTGACCGCCCTGCTGCGCGCCGCCCGCCCGTCGACGGCCGGCGCCACCCCCGGCCCCCTGCTGGAGGTGCCGACCGTCTACGACGGCGCCGACCTCGCCGAGGTGGCGGCGCTCTGGGGGGTCTCGCCCGAGGCGGCCGTACGGATCCACACCGCACCCGAGTACGTGGTCGCCTTCTGCGGCTTCGCACCCGGCTTCGGCTACCTCACCGGCCTGCCGCAGCAGTACGAGGCACCGCGCCGGGCCACCCCGCGCAGCTCCGTCCCGGCCGGCTCGGTCGCCTTGGCCGGCCCCTACACCGGCGTCTACCCGCACTCCTCCCCCGGCGGCTGGCAGCTGCTCGGCCGCACCGGTCTGCCGCTCTGGGACGCCTCCCGCGAACCGGCGGCCCTGCTGGCCCCGGGCGTGCGGGTCCGCTTCACCGCGGTGCGCGGCGGTGCGGCGTGACGGCCCCGCACGAGCCGTCGGCGGAGCACGAGCCGTCGGTCGGGCCTGAGCCGTCGGTCGAGCCTGAGCCGTCGGTCGTCCGTGAGCTGCTGGTCGTGCGACCCGGGCCGCTGACCACCGTGCAGGACCTCGGGCGGCGCGGCGTCGCCCACCTCGGCGTGCCCCGGGCCGGCGCGCTCGACGAGCCGGCGCTGCACGCCGCCAACCGCCTGGTCGGCAACGAGCCCGGCACGGCCGCGCTGGAGACCACGCTCGGCGGGGTCGCCCTGCGCGCGCACGGGCCGGTCCTCGTCGCCGTCACCGGCGCCCCCTCGACCGTGCGCGTGAACGGACGGACCGCCGCCTGGGGCGCACCCGTCGCCGTTCCCGACGGGGCCCTGGTGGAGGTCGGCGCCGCCACCCACGGCGTCCGCGGCTACCTCGCGGTGGCGGGCGGGATCGCCGTGCCGCCGGTGCTCGGCAGCCGCTCGGCCGACCTGCTCTCGGGGCTCGGCCCCGCTCCGCTGGCCGCCGGCGACGTGCTGCCGGTCGGGCCTCCCCCGCCCCACCGGCCGGTGCCCGACCTGGTGCCGCTGCCCGCTCCCCCGACGGAGCTGGTGCTGCGGCTGCGGCTCGGACCGCGCACGGACTGGTTCGCACCGCAGTCGGTGGCCCGGCTGGCCCGCGACCACTACCGGGTGGCACCGGCGAGCAACCGGATCGCGCTGCGCACCGAGGGCCCGCCGGTCGGCCGGGCCGTCGACGGCGAACTACCCAGCGAGGGCATGGTGCTGGGAGCCGTCCAGATCCCCCCGGACGGGCGGCCCGTGGTCTTCCTGGCCGACCACCCCACCACCGGCGGCTACCCCGTCGTCGGTGTCGTGCCGCCCGCCGACCTCGCCGCGGCCGCCCAGGCCCGCCCCGGGACGCCGCTGCGGTTCGTACTGCTGCGGGGCTGAGCCTGCGGGACCGAGCGTTCGGGACCGAGCCGACGGTCACCGGCGGCGAGCCGAGCAGAGCACCGCCGACCGCCGGCTCAATCGAAGCAGCTCGGACAGGACTTGGTGGCGACCCGGTCGCAGTTGCCCGCGGTGGCCCGCAGGGGCTGCGCATAGCTGACGTAGTAGCCGGAGACCGGCTCCGTCACCCAGCCGTACTGGGGCGCCGCGAGGATGCTGTCCGCGAGGTGGAAGCACCCCGGTAAGTGGGCGTAGCCGGTGGGCGAGACGATGGCCGTCGCCCCCGCGGGCCAGCCCACCCAGGCGGCACCGAGCGCCGCCCTACCGCGATCGAGACGCGGCGCCGACCCGTCGGCCGGGCAATCGCACCACGACATCTCACACCGCTCACACCAATCGGCACCCACACCCGACTCCTCCCCTGGGACGGGTGGATCCTACTGATCCCGAGCGGAGCGCCTCACCCCGGGTCAGCGCGTCAACAGGGCTTCGGCGACGGCGCGTTGGGTGGGGGCGACGACCGTCTCGCCGTCCTCGACGTCCCAGAGGGCGTTCTGGAGGACGCGGGCGAGGGTCCACGAGGTGGCACGGGCCCGGTCGAGGGCCAGGATGTCGGTCATCAGGTCGAAGCGACGGCGAAGGGCGCGCCGGACGTCGCCGGTGGCCGCGAGGTCGGCCCAGCGGTTGTGGAGGGCCGGCAGGAGTTCGAAGCCCGGGTCGCCGGCGAGTGGCTTCGGATCGATGGCCAGCCAGGGCGCGCGGCCGCCGGAGCCCGCCGGGGCCAGCACGTTGCCGTAGTGCAGGTCCCAGTGGAGCAGGCGGTCGCCCGGATCGTGCCGCACCTCGCGGAGGGCGGCGGCGCAGTCCGCGACCAACCGGCGGTCCCCCGGATCGACCAGGGCGGCGAGCGCCGCCGGGGCCTGGGCCAGCATCGCGTCGGCGATGTCGGCCAAATGACGCATTCCGGAAGGGGCCTGCTGTCGCGTCAGGCCGGCCAGCAGCTCGGCGAGGACGCGCAGGGCGGCGAGGTCGTCCGGAACTGCGAGCAGGGAGCGGTCCGGGTCCAGGCGTTCGAGCAGCATCGAGCCGGTTGCCGGGTCGTGGGCGAGGAGGCGGACGGCGCCCCGACCGCCCCAGGCGCGCAGGGCCATCGGCTCACCCACGGTCTCCTCGTCCACGGGTTGGAGCTTGAGCGCACCGGGCGTGCCGTCCGCGCGCAGCACCGGGAGGACGAGCCCGAGCACGCCGTGGGCGGGCGGGCCGGCGGGGCGCAGTCGCCAGCGCTCCATCAGCTCGGCGGCGAGCGCCGGGAGTCGGGCCGCCCAGCCGCGCCCGGTTTCGCCGAGGCAGTCGACCAGGGAGGCCGTCAGCGCGTCCGGCACCTGGATCGACGCGGGGCCGGGCATGGACGGGGCTGTGTGCGACATGGCGGGCAACTCCGGGGCAGCGGGCGGCAGGCGGGAGAGGGCGCGGGCCGGGTCGGTCGACCAGTCAGCCGGCTGGTCGGCGTGGGCACCGTCTGCCAGGGTGGCACGACCTTGCGGGGTGGCATGACGTGTCACTTCTGCGCGACCTGCCACCTCCGCGTGTCGTGCCACTTCGGCACGTCATGCCACCTCTGCGTGCTGCGCCACTTCTGCATGTCGTGCCGGAGCGTCGTATCGTGCCGCCTCTGCATGTCGTGCCGGACCGGCGTGACGCGCCAGGTCTGCACACGGAGTCGCATCGGCCCACCGGGCCCGGACTGTGCGATGCACCATCGCGGCATGTCGTGCCACTGTGGCACAGCCCGCCACCACGGCACGGCGCGCCTTCCAGGCACCGCACGCCCCCGGACCCTGCGTGCCTTTCAGGCGCGACGCGCCAGCGCGGCGGCGGCGACCACCGCGAAGGCCTCCGGATTGTCGAACATGATGTTGTGGCCGCAGTCCGGGATCGCCACCACGTCGACCCCCGACTCCCGCAGCCGCTCCGTGCCCGGCAGTTCGCCGTCGGCCTGGGGGTAGAGGAACGCCCTCGGGATGTCCATGCCGTGCAGGAGCTCGCGCACGCTCGGCACGGTGCCCCGGACGGAGCTGACGGCGCTGCGGTGGAGGGCCTCGGGGCCGGCCAGTCGCATGGTGGACCACCAGATCGGCCCGACCCACCGCCCGACCTCCTCCCGGCCGCCGGCCAGGAACTCCTCCTCGCTGAAGGTCGCGATCCCGCTGCTGCCCGGGCGGCGGACCGGCACGCTCGGGTCGAGATTGGCGTCGACCAGGAGGAGGTTGGCGACCAGCCGGGGGTGCCGGTGGGCGAGGACGGCCGCCACGGCGCCTCCCATGCTGTGCCCGACCAGCTCGACTCCCGCCAGGCCGGCCTCGTCGAGCGCCGCCGCCACCGCATCGGCATGGGCCTCCAGGGTGTACGAGAAGTCGGTCGGCCGGTCGCTGATGCCGAAGCCCAGCAGGTCGAGCAGGAGCGAGCGGCGCCCGGCGAGCAGCGGGTGCGCCGCAGCGGCGGCGAAGTAGACGGGCGAGCTGGAACCGAGGCCGTGCAGGTACACCCGGGCCGGCTCGGCACCGGGCACCTCCACCCAACGGATCCGGTCCTCGTTCGGGGTGACGATGGCCTGACGCACGGTCGAACTCCTTCTCGGGGCAGGGCGACGGGCTCACGGCAGGCCGACGAGGCCACCGCACGGCGTCGCGTCGCGGATCCTCGCGACAGAAGGACCATACCTCGGGATCGAGGTATAGCGACACCGATATATCGCGGCCGATCTGAGAGAGTGGTCCCATGCTGAAGCTCGCGATCCTCGGGTTCCTCCGCGACCGGCCCCTGCACGGCTACGAGCTGCGCCGTCACCTCGCCGCGCTCACCGGACACGTCCGGCCGATCAGCGACGGCACGCTCTACCCGGCGATCAAGCGACTGGAGGCCGACGGCCTCCTGCTCCGCAGCACCGAGCCGGGCACGGCGGCCGCACCCCGGCACACCCTCCACCTCACCGACGCGGGCCGGAGCGCCCTGCTCGACCGGCTCCGCACACCGGAGGACCTGGACATCAGCGACGAGAACCGCTGGTTCACCGTGCTGGCCTTCCTCCGCCATCTCGACGGCGAACCGGAGGCGCAGGCCACCGTGCTCCGCCGCCGGCTCGCCTTCCTCAGCGAACCGGCGAGCTTCTTCTACGACGGCGCACGCCCGGTGGGCGCCGAGGAGTTCGACGACCCGTTCCGCCGCGGGATGCTGCTGATCGCCCGCGCCACCACCGAGGCCGAACTGGCCTGGCTGCGCGACACCCTGACCGGCCTCGACCGGACCTGACCTGACCCGGCCGGCCGACCGACCGACCGACAAGCCCGCAAGCCGGGAGCCCGCCGAACACGACTTCGGCCGAAAACGGGAGAGACGGCAGAGCCGTGGCCCGCACCACCCTCCATCGGGTCGGTGCGGGCCACGGCTCTGCCGTCCGGGAGCGGGCCGGTGCTCAGTGCTGGTGGTGGGCGTGGACGACCGCGTGGCCGCGACCACGGGCGATCATCCACTTGTTGACCGGCACGGTCAGCGCGAAGGCGAGGGCGAGCGAGCCCGCCAGGGCGACCCAGAACAGCGCGTCACCGAGGCCGGCGTCCATCGCCCCCGGGACGGTGACCATCACGGTGTTGTCGATCAGCTCCATGACCAGGATCGACACGGTGTCGGCGGCCAGCGCGACCTTGACGGCGGCGCGGACGTCCAGGCCGGCCTTCAGCACACCGCGCATGGTCAGCGCGTAGCCGAAGACGAATGCCAGCAGCACCGAGAGCACCACGGTCGCGCCGTTGTGCAGGCCGAAAGCGGTGCCGAGGACCATGCCCAGGATCTCGCCGATGGCGCAGCCGGTGAGGCAGTGCAAGGTCGCCTGCGCGGCGGTCCGCCAGCTCGCCCCACCTCCGTGCGCCCCGTGGGACGCGTGCGCCGCGTGGTCCACATGAGCGGCGTGGTCCCCGTGGCCGGCGTGCTGGTGCCCGTGCTCGTGCTGTGCGGGATGTGCCATGTCGTCCTCCGCTTGCCCTGGCGCTGCGCTCTCGGTTCGTCGTCACCGAACATATACCCCCCAGGGGTATGCCGCAACCGGTACGGGCACGCCCTCTTCCCACCCTCCGCCCACCCGTGCTCCGATGGACGCATGGCCGATGAGCGACGCAACGGGTACGACGGCACCGGACCGGGCGCGATCACACCGGACGGCTGCGCGGTCGAGATGTACGAGCGGCTGCCGGTCAACGGCGAACCGGAGGTGATCGAGAAGGCGGTGCCCGCCGGCGCCCGCGTCCTGGAGCTGGGATGCGGGGTGGGCCGGATGACGCACCCCCTGCTCGACCGCGGCTTCGCGGTGACGGCCGTGGACGAGTCCGCCGAGATGCTGGCCCGGGTGCGGGGAGCCCGGACGGTGCACAGCCCGATCGAGCGGCTGGACCTCGGCGAGCGGTTCGACGTCGTCCTGCTCGCCTCCTTCCTGGTGCACGCCGGCGATCCGGCCGTCCGGCGGGGGCTGCTGGACACCTGCCGGCGCCACGTCGCGGACGACGGCGTCGTGCTGCTGCAGCGCGAGGGCGAGGACTGGCAGCGCAACGTGCCGCGCGAGCGGCCGCTGGGCCCGGACGGGCTGGTGCGGGTGGCCTCGGTCACCCCGGCCGGGGCCGGGGTGAACTCCGTGCACGTCGAGTACGAGTTCCCGGACGCGCGCTGGACCCAGACGTTCCTGTCCCGGCCGCTCGGCACGGCCGAGTTCGAGCGGGCCCTGGCCGACTCGGGGCTGACGGTGGACGCCTATCTCACCGAGGACCGGACCTGGGTGCGGGCCCGTCCGACCTCGGACTGAGCGGAGCACGCGCACCCGGACAGGGCGGCCCGACCCGGGGCGGGCACCCCGGGCGGGCCGGGGCGGGGGCGGGGAGCGAGGCTGTCACCTTCACCGCGTACCATCAGGCGCGCGCCGGGCCCCGCGCAGCCCGAGCGCCGGGCGGGACCGGCGGTTCGCATGCCATCGGCATGTGCCCCGTGCATGCCGACGGCATGTTCCCGCACCGACCAACAAGGACCGCTGATGCTCATCGAGCGACGGATACCCCGGGCGGGTGTCCGGTGATCGACTGGTTCCACGGAGCCGTCCTCGGCCTGATCCAGGGGCTCACCGAGTTCCTGCCGATCTCCTCCAGCGCCCACCTGCGGGTCTTCTCGGCCCTGCTGGGCTGGGACGACCCGGGCGCGGCGTTCACCGCCGTGACCCAGCTCGGCACCGAGTCCGCCGTGCTGATCTACTTCCGCCGCGACATCGCCTCGATCGTGAAGACCTGGACGCTCTCGCTGTTCCGGCCGGCGCTGCGCTCGCACCAGGACGCCCGGATGGGCTGGTTCGTGATCATCGGCACCCTGCCGATCGGCATCCTCGGCAAGCTGTTCCAGGACTCCATCGAGACCAACCTCCGCGATCTGCGGATCATCGGCACCACGCTGATCGTCTTCGGTCTGATCCTGGCGGTGGCCGACCGCACCCGCGCCGTCCGGCACGCCAAGCCGATCACCGACCTCACCCTGCCGCACGCCGCCGTCTACGGCATGGCGCAGGCACTGGCGCTCATCCCCGGCGTCTCGCGCTCGGGCGGCACCATCAGCGCCGGCCTGCTGCTCGGCTACAGCCGTGAGGCGGCCGCCCGGTACTCGTTCCTGCTCGCGATCCCGGCCGTGCTGGCCTCCGGCCTGTTGGAACTGTTCAAGATCGGCGAGGGGCCGGCACCGGCCTGGGGCCCGACCGTACTGGCCACCCTGATCGCCTTCGCGGTCGGCTACGCGGCGATCGCCTGGTTCCTGAAGTACATCTCGCACAACAGCTTCATGCCGTTCGTGGTGTACCGGGTGGCGCTCGGCATTCTGATCATCGTCCTGGTGAGCGTCGGCACGCTGACGCCCGACGCCGGCGTGGTGAAGTAGAACGCGGTTCCACCGGCACGACGCGCTTCCACCGGGCACTTCGCGGTTTCACCGAAGCGGCACGGTTCCACCGAAGCAGCGCAACCCCACGGTACGACGAAGCGGGCCGGGCACCTGATCAGGTG
>NZ_JBHVWC010000090.1:0-34741 GCF_042882445.1 Kitasatospora sp. NPDC058218
GCGATAGCCGGGCCATCGTCCTGCCCACCACCAGCCCCACAAGCCGAAACGGCCCGCCGGATGAACCGACGGACCGTCACGAAAGATCGAGGCTAATCCGATCTCCGCAACCGTCACCTTGCGACGCGTCCTCCGGGTAAGGGCCTCGGCAAGATACTGCGGCGTGCGGCCCGTGGGGGTACCGCCGGCCACCCAGTGAGCGACGGCCGAGGGCGCCGTTGCCAGATGCTCCCCTGCCTCGGAAGCGACCGCGCGCACTGTCGTCGCCAGCGCCTGGTACGTGCATCCGGCCTCGGCGATGGCACGGGCCAGTGCCTCGTTTGGTGCCTTAGTGTCCGTCAACTGTCGCCCCTAATTGCGATCTTGAACGGGTTGAACGGGATCGGTGCGTTCACACCGTACCGCCGGAGCGTGACTGGCTGTTCACTGATTGCACCGGAAGGCCAGGGGGTTTCCGCCCGGCTGACGCGGCAATGGCGACACCGGCCGCAAGCCACGCGGTGAACCCGCCAGCAGTCCGCAAGCTCCTCCCCGGTCCTCGGGGAGGAGCACCAATCCGCAGCAGTTCCCATGGAAGGAGCAGGACTATGCCCGCCAACATCGAGGTCAGCAACCTGACGCGGCGCCTGGACCACTCGGTGCCGGACGGCGACTTCGCGCCCGTGGGCGTCGAGGCCCTGACGCGGCGCCTGGACCACATGGTCCCGGACGGCGACTTCGCGCCCGTGGCCGTCGAGGTCTGACGCCAACTCTGAGTTGATGCCGATTAGTTGACGGCATGGCGGGTCGGCTCGGGTGACCACCGGGCCGACCCGCCGCACGAGTCGCCACACAGTCCCAAGCAAGGAGAGTCCGCAGTGAACACCACCATCGCCACCAGCGTCCCGGTCGGCTCCTTCTTCGACCTCAGCCGGAAGGACCCGGAACTTCTCCGCCTGCGCGAGGAGGGCGCCGAGAGTGCTCTGCCGTTCGCCCTCATGGAACGCCTACTCAAGTCCGGTATCCCCTACGCGCAGCACGCCCGCTCCCTGCGCAGCGAGAACGTGACCGTGGCCGGAGTGGCCTTCGACTGGTTCGACGCCCAGCTTCCCGGCGAGATCGCCAACGAGATCAACCTGACGAACTACGAGATCGCCGAGCACACCGACGACCGCCGCGAGGCACTGTCCGAGGCGTTGGACCGCCTGTCGCTGGTCCACCCCGAGGGATTCGCCCGCGTGCGCGAGTTCGTGCGCGGGTTGCTGTGGGTCGGGCTCAAGCCCGGTGTCCGCGCTTCTTCGCTGACCAGCTCCAGTGACCCGGCGCTCCCGTACATCGTCCTGTTCTCCGACAAGGCCCGGCACCACATCCCGCCGAACACGGTCAGCCCGGAGCCGTCCCCCCGCTTCCTGGCGGAGAACCTGCTCCACGAGGGGACGCACCAGTCGATCAGCTTCCACGTCCTTCATCACCAGGTCTTCGCCGACGGGTACTCGTCCAAGGAGTCCCCGAAGATCGAGATCAAGTGGCGAGCGAGTCAAGGCGTCGCGCGCAACCAGTTCTGGGAGGTGGACCGGGCCTTCCATGCGACCTGTGTCTACAACCAGCTGTTGCGGTTCCGCCGAACCGAGCTGGACCGCAACGACCTGACCACCAACGAGCGCGCGTGCTTCCAGGCGGCTTATGACGAGGGCCTGCCCGCTGTCCGCTACCTCATGCGCGAACTCGAACTCCTGAGTGAGCACTTCACCCCGCACGGGGTGGAGCTGCTGGCCGATCTGCGTCAGCAGACCGACCACCTGTAGTGCCACCCTGAGCAGAACCGAACGAGGAGGGTCCGGTGCTCCAGCACCTCATCACACAAGACGCCGGCCTGCGAATGGTCCCGACCGACCGGGGCAAGTTGACCACTGCGGTTGGTCAACTCCAGGACGATCTAAGGGCTTTGCACGAGGGGGCCGACCCCGCTCGCACCCGGGCCCTGACTCGGTGGATCGGCGTCGGGCAGATGTGCTTGGGCCGCCACGAGGAGGCCCTGACGTTCCTGCGGCAGTCGCTCGACTTGGCCGCAGCGAGCGGCAACACCCGAGCGGTCGTCGCCACCAGCCTCAACCTCGGCGACGCCCACCGCTACGCCGGTGACATGCGGGCAGCGGACGCGCTCTACCGCAGCGCCCTGGGTACCGCGCGGAGCCAACACCCGGAACTGGTGGACTTCGCGCTCCAGCACACCGGTAAGTACCTGATGGAGCGCGGTGACCTCGCGGGCGCGGAGGCCCATCTCCGGGAAGCGCTGCGGCTGCGGATCGCCAAGGGTGACACCGAGCTGATCGGGTCCACACAGGCAGCGCTCTCGCGGGTGGAACTGCTGACCGACCAAACCGCCGCGCCGGGCGCGGAGACCGCCGTGCCCCACCAGTGGAGCGGTCAGTGGACTTCGTGGCTCCAGTCCAACACCACGGCCCGGACTCCGGACCGGTGGGCAGAGGACTTCCCCGCCGTCCGGGGCGCTGTACGCGGACTGACCGCGCATCAGCGGGTGCAGCCGCGACACCTGCGCGACCAGCCGTTCCCGGCTGAGCTGATCTCCGCCATGGCGCAGGAGGCCGAGGAGGCCCTGACCGCCAACGGCTACCTTCACAACGGCAAGTGGAACGCGGCCGTTGGCGACGCAGCGAACCGCTTCGTCGGGCAAGTCGATCTCGCCGCAGTCGTCACGGAGTCCACCGGGTTGGAGGTCGAGCAGCCGCACAACGGTGTCTATATCGCCTATCTGGAAGAGGGGCAGTTCCTCGACTTCCACGTTGACGAGTTCGGGTTCGGTGAGGCCAACCTGATCCTGTGTCTCAAGCACGAGCGTTCCGCCGCAACTCCGACCGTGAGCGCTACCGTCTTCATCGGCGCTGACGGCTACCGTGCGTGCGATCTGGCGGCGGGCGAATGCGTCGTGTTCGACGGGGCGATCACCCCGCACGGAAGGACGCCCCTCGGTGCCGGAGAACGCGTGACCCTCATCAGCTTCGGATTCCGTGCGCGTGACGTGGCGAAGCGTTCGGCCGCTCACCTCCCGGCGGCGCCGAACTGAGCATGGTTGGAGCCTCCGCTTGATGCGACGCCGAAGCGGTTCGCCAAATGCAGAAAGGCCCCGCCCTGACCTCCGCTGAGGGAGAACAGGACGGGGCCTCTGCAACTTCTGCCACCGACTCACCGTCATCACTTGGCAGGATGATCAGTCCCAGATATTGGAATCGTCGTCAGGCTCTGGCGGGACAATGGCGACGCGGGCGCTCGGCGACAAGCCCAACTCTCGGATATAGCGTGCGAGTTGGGAGCGGTACTGTGCCGCGATGGTGGCGGCGCCATTCTTCACGGTGCCACGCTCGGCGGTAACCATGAGTCCGCGCTCGGACAGGTCACGCTCGGCCTGGTCGATCCGGGCCACGCAGACGCACAGATCCTTGACGGTCGAGTGGTCCACCTCGCCGAGCCCGGCAGCCACTTCGAGAATCGGCACATCGCGCTGCCACTCAGCCGAGGCCATTTCCCGACAGCGGATATTGGCTTCTCGGATCTCAGCGGCCGGCGAGTCCTTGAACACGTCTCGCCAATCAGGCTCAGAGAGAACAGCGCGCGGGACAATCACCCCCTCTCTGATCTCAGCCTTGGACGGGTTCCCTTCACGGGCCCGTATTGCTGCTGGCTTGGGTCTGTACCGGTCGGCCATGGTCTCATTTCTCACTCGCTGTGAAGGCGCTCGGGTCTCCAAAAGTGGCTACAGCCCCGGTGCGGGTTTCATCCCTCCCTGCCGATCACCCTTGGGCGTAGAGGGGAGTACCCCCCTGGGGCGCAGGCTGCTCAGGTGCCTTGTGCGGCCACGTAATCCTCACGCTGGCCCACCAGACTCTGACTGAATTCGTCGCCAAGCCGCGCCGACTCCTTCTCAAGACGATCAACGATTTCATCGAGGATCTGCGCCCCGTAATACCGCTGCTCGGGCACGGTCACGACTTCGCCGATAGTCCGCTGTGCGCGCTGCGCTTCGTTCAGAACGTGCCCGCGCTTGTACCGAGCAGCCCGGTACTCAACATATGCCGCGAACTACGGCTCCGCCGACAGGGCGTCATAGAATCGCTGTCGGGCATCGTCACCGGAATTCGCCGCCTCGCTGGCCCGCTCCGGCCAGTTCCTGGCGAACTCGCGGCTATACTCGATCTCTCGTTCCGCGCGGCGGGCCTTCTCGGCATCCTCGGCGGCACGCAACTGCGCCTCGGCATCGGCCAGCGGGCCGGAAACCTTGTCGATCTGTGCGCGCAGCTTGGCGACGCGCTCGGTGGCCTTCTCGATTTCGGCGCTCATATCAGTTGCCGCCCTTCGTGGTGTCGCGCCCGAACTGGGCTGCAATCTTCTTCGCGTTCTCGTAGTAGCCGAGCATGATGTGGGCCGTGGCGCCCATGCGGTCGTACACCTCGGGGTTCGAGTCCCGCAGCGCGGTCAGCTGCTCCATGCGCTCGTCTCGCTGCCACTCGGCAGCGCGGGCCGCATCCTTGTCCCGGAAGCCGTCCAGATAGCCAACCCGGTTCAGGGTGTCGCTCACGATCTTCTCCGTCCTTCACAGGCCGCAGGTTGTTGCGGCCCTCTACTGGTTATGGGGAGCAGACCTTGCCGGGCTCCTCGCTGGGCGTACGGTCGTGGCCTTTCCCGGTTTGTGTGGGGAGCGGACCTTGCCCGCTCTGCCCGCGCTCATGTGAAGGGCGGCGGGTTCACCCCTCTTGCGCTGTCGGCCGGTCCGGGGCCGGCGGGAGCCGAGGCCACAGGTGCCCGTCTGCGGGCACGAGAGAGCCCCGGCCGACCACGGGGGCCGACCAGGGCTATTCGGGGCTCTATGGGGCCGTTACGCGGCTGCGGGCAGTACCTCGGGAACCGTGCTGGTATCCCATGCGGAAAGCTCCTCGGCGGCGGGGTCGAGTTCGCCGTTCATGGTGAAGTCCACCCGCCGGGTGTCGAGCTTGCGCCACCCGCCACGGGTGCCCCGGCGGACGTTCAGCCGGACTCCGGCGTCAACGAGCATGCCGCGCCGCTTCGCCGTGTCGGCAGCCTGCCAGTCGTCGGCGAAGGTGCGCCCGGTTGCCGTGGTGATGCGCTGCGGCTCGGTCTTCTCCCGGGACTCCAAGTCGGCTATGCGGCTGTCCAGCGCATCGTGTCGCCGCTGCCACTCCTGCGCGGCATGCCTGGACTTCTGCTGTCCCTGGATTTCCAGGTGCGCGGTGAACTCGGCCACGGTGGCGTTCAACTCCGGCTCGGGGTCGTACCCAGGGACGACCATGGTAGTTCGGGTCTGGATACCGCCGACCAGGCGCAGGAACTCGGCAATCACGTACTCGTCCGCCCAGTCCCCCCTGACGTTCGCGGGCGCTTCGCACTTGTCGCCCCGGGCGTGGTAATTGCACTTGTAGACAGGCGCCTGATTCTTCTTGCTCTCCTGCCTGTTGAGGTACATGCGCCCGCCGCACGAATCACAGTGGATCACCCGCAGCAACAGCGCTTCGGTGTCGGACCGCTCACCGTTGTTGATGCTGCGTTCGTCCAGAACGGCGCCGATCTGGTCGAACTCCTCGCGCGTCAGAATCGGCTTCTCGCTGCACATGACGGGGTTCCCCTGGTCGTCGCGCACGGGCACGCCGTTGTGCATCTTCCAGCCCAACAGGACCTCATTGCGGAGCATCCGGGTAATGACCGCCGGAGTCCACTGGAACGTCTCCCGCACCACGTGCTTGCCCTTGGTCCCGCCGGTCTTGCCGCCCCGCTCGCGGCCCATCTTGTCCGCCCAGTAGTCGCGCGGGCTCAGCACACCATCGGCGTTCAGCCCCGCAGCGATGGCGGACACCGTGGCACCCTCCAGCAGCTCCCGGACGATCCGCTCAATGACCGCCACGGCGTCCGGATCGGGCACCAGCGTCCAGCCCTTGCCGCCGAACTCCTCGGGCATCGGGGCGGGCATGTAGCCGTACGGCGGACGACCCCCGCCGCGCCAGCGAAGCGGCATCTTGCGCATGGCGGCCTGCGCACCGCTCACGCGGTCGCTGATGGACTGCGACTCGAACTGTGCGGCGAAAGCCAGCATGAACAGTTGGAGTTCCGCCATGGGGTCCATGGGGTTGCGGAAGTCGAACACCTGCCGACCCCCGCCCAGCCCCTCGGCGAAGATGAGCACCTTCCGGTGCTCGCGCGCCCAGTTGGCGAGGGCGTACATGTGCCCCATGGACCGGATTGCGCGATCGAACCGCCAAAAGCACAGCGCGTCGTAGGCATCCGGGTTGTTCAGCCAGCGAACAAGCTGCGGGCGCTCCCACGGGGACGTCTTGGACGCGCTGACGTCAAGGTCCACCGCTTCGCGCAGCGCGTCACCCTCGCCGAACGTGACCCGCAGTTCTCCGGCTACGTGGTCGCACGCTTCCCGCTGGCGCTCAGGGCTGGTGGTCTCGTCCGTGAGGACGGACAGTCGGATGCACCGGACGCCCCGAAGCGTCTCGGTGAACACGGTGCCGGACAGTGGGTTGCGAGCATCTTCCATGTCCCACTTGGGGAGCGCGCCTTGCCCCTGACCAGCTTCCGAGCCCCTGACCAGCACAGATGCGGCTGCCATCTCTCACACTCCAGAACATCCAGTTCTGTGTGTTGGGAGACCCGGAAGGCAATGAATTCTGCCTCCTGCGCGCCCGGCTCCAGCCCCTCTGACCACGCGTGTCCTGGGGTCGAAGGCGCGCTCGGCCGCCCGACGGCGGGGGCCACGCCCCGCCGCCCGCGCCGTCAGGCCTCGCGCTTCCAGAGTCCCCGGTCGGCGAGGAGCGGCAGCACGTTCTCCCCGACCCAGTAGGCCTCCTCCAGGTGCGGGGCGCCGGAGAGGACGAACTCGTCGATGCCCAGCCGGTGGTACTCCTCGATCCGGTCGGCCACCTCGGTGTGGTCGCCGACCAGGGCGGTGCCGGCGCCGCCGCGCACCAGGCCGATCCCGGCCCACAGGTTGGGCGAGATCTCCAGCCGCTCGGTCGAGCCGCCGTGCAGCAGGCGCATCCGCCGCTGCCCCTCGGACTCGCTGCGGGCCAGCGCCTCCTGGGTGGCGGCGATCCGCGCCGGGTCCATGCCGGCGAGCAGCCGTCCGGCCTCCGCCCACGCCGCCTCCGGGGTGTCCCGGGTGATGACGTGCAGCCGGATGCCGAACCGCGGACTGCGGCCGTGGCGGGCGGCGAGTTCGCGGATGTGCCGGACCTTCTCGGCCACCATGGCGGGCGGTTCGCCCCAGGTGAGGTAGACGTCGGCGTGCCGGGCGGCGACCTCGGCGGCCTCGGGCGAGGAGCCGCCGAAGTACACCTCGGGAACCGGTTCCGGCAGCCGGGTCAACCGGGCGCCCTCGACCCGCAGATGGGCGCCCCGGTGGTCGATCTGCTCGCCGCGCCACAGCCGGCCGGTGATGGACAGGAACTCCCCGGCGCGGGCGTAGCGGCCTGCCTTGTCGAGGAAGTCCCCGTACGCGCGCTGCTCGGCCGACTCGCCGCCGGTGACGACGTTGAGCAGTAGCCGGCCGCCCGACTGGTTCTGGTAGCTCGTGGCCATCTGGGCGGCCAGCGTCGGGCTGAGCTGGCCGGGCCGGAAGGCCACCAGGTACTTCAGCCGTTCGGTGACCCGGGTGAGCATCGCCGTGGTCAGCCAGGCGTCCTCGCACCAGGCTCCGGTCGGGGTCAGCGCCCCGGTGAAGCCCAACTGTTCGGCGGTGCGGGCGATCTGGCCCAGGTAGGCGATGCTCGGCGGCCGGTCGGACCCGGCCGTGCCGGGCGTCGAGCCGTGGCCGCCGCCGACGACGTGCCGGCTGTCCCCGGTGGTCGGCAGGAACCAGTGGGCGGTCAGCGCCATGGCGGCTCAGCCCTCCCGTGCCGGGGCGAAGCCGCCGTATCCGCCGTCGTGGTGGACCAGCGGCGGGCCGCCGGCGGTGTCGACGTCCAGCACCTCGCCGACGACCAGCAGGTGGTCGCCGACCGGCTGGAGCAGGAACGGACGGGCCGTCAGCCGGGCGGCGGCGCCCGCGAGGACGGGGGTGCCGTACGGGCCGGTGTGCCAGTCCGTACCGGCGAACCGGTCGATCCCGCTGCGGGCGAACCGGTTCGCCAGCTCCTGCTGGTCCTCGCGCAGGAGGTGCACGGTGAAGGCCTCGGCGTCCCGCACCGCGGGCGCGGCCGAGGCGGTGGCCGACAGGTAGAAGGACACCAGGGCGGGCTCCAGGCTCACCGAGGTGAACGAGGTGGCGGTGAAGCCGGCGCGGCCGCCGGGGCCCGTCACGGTGATCACCGTGACGCCGGCCGCGTGGCGGCGCAGGGCGCTGCGGAGCAGGTCGGCTCCACGGGGGCCGGCGAGTGCGGGCCGCTCGTCGAGGGTGGTCATGCCGGGTCTCCTTCGGGGGCGGGCGGGCCGGGGGTGAGCCTGTCCGCGTCGGTACTGGCGGTGGTGGTGTCGGTGACGATCTGGGCGGGCAGGTGCGGGCCGCCGCGCAGTCGTTCCAGCCACTGGACGACCGCGGCGGCGACGCTGCGGTGGGTGGCGTCGTTGAGCGCGTCGTGCCGGCCGTCGGCGACCAGGACGAGTTCGGCGGCGAGTCGCCCGGCGAACCGTCGCGCGGTGGCGGGCGGTGACACCGGATCGGCGGCGCCGTGCACCACGAGGGCCGGCACGCCGGGGACGGCGGCCTCGGCGGCCTCGGCGAGGGCAGCGGGGACGTCCTCGCCGAGCGCGCCGGGCCGGAAGTCCGGGTCGGTGGCCAGCAGACCGCGGTGCGCCGGGCAGGACGTCCGGGCGCCGAGCTCGTCCGTCCAGGCGTCGTCGGCGTCCCGAGTGCGGGTGGCCGTGGGCAGGCCGACGAGCAGCAGCCCGTCGGGGGCGGCCTGCCGGGCGGCGGCCAGGGCGAGCAGGGCGCCGGTGTCCGAGCCGGCCAGGACCACGGGGGTGCCGGGCGGCGCGGCGACCCGGGCCTCGGCGACCGGGCCGGCCAGGTCCGGCAGGCCGCCCCCGCCGGCGGGGAGGACCTGGGTGGCGGAGGAGCCGGGGACGGGGGACGCGGAGGAGCCGGGGGACGCCTGGGCGACCACGCGGTAGCCGTCGAAGGCCAGCCGCCGGCCGAAGCGGGCGTACACGCCCGGGTGCTCGCCCCGGCCGGGCAGCAGCAGGACGGTGCCGCGCACGGCGACGCCGGCGGCGGGCTCCCAGACCGGGGAGGGCGAGCCGGTGACCGCGGCCGGGGAGGGACGACTGGTGGCGGCGGTGGTCATCGGGCCGCACCGGCCACCGCGACGGCGGCCGCCGCCTGCCCGGCCTGCTCCGCCTCGGCGGCCCGGGCCGCGCGCGCGTCGCGGCGGGCGACCTCCTGGCGCACCAGCGGGATGAGCTCCTTGCCGTAGTCGAGGGCGTCGTCCAGCGGGTCGTAGCCGCGGATCAGCAGCGTGGTGGCGCCGAGGTCGACGTAGTCCAGCAGGGCCTGGGCGACCGTCTCCGGCGTGCCGACCAGGGCGGTCGAGTTCCCGGCGGCGCCGGTCGCCGCGGCCGGGGCCGTCCACAGCGCCCGGTCGTGCCGGTCGCCCTTGGCGGCGGCGGCCAGCAGGCGCTGGGAGCCGACGTTCTGCGGGGTGGCCCCGGGACCGGTCGGCAGGATCCGACGGCGTCCGCCGAAGGCGTCACCGCCCTCCTTGATGGTGGCCAGGATGCGGTGGGCGCGGTCCCAGGCCTCCTCCTCGGTGCGGCCGAGGATCGGGCGGAAGGAGACGCTGATCCCGTGGACGTCGGTGCGGCCGGCGGCGGTGGCGGCGGCACGGACGGAGGCGATCTGCTGGGCGGTCTCGGCCAGCGGCTCGCCCCACAGCGCGAAGGTGTCGGCGTGCTTGCCGCCGACCCGGTAGGCGGCCTCGGAGGACCCGCCGAAGAACAGCGGGATGCGCGGCCGCTGCACGGGCAGCACCTCCGACTTGAAGTCGGCGACGCGGTAGTACGGGCCCTCGTGGTCGAACGGGCCCTCGGCCGTCCACGCCTTGGTGAGCACGGTCAGGTAGTCGTCGGTGCGGGCGTAGCGCTCGTCCTTGGTCAGGTAGTCGCCGTCGCGGCGCTGCTCGGCGTCGTGGCCTCCGGTGATGATGTGGACGGCGACCCGGCCGCCGGAGAACTGGTCGAGGGTCGCGAAGGTACGGGCGGCGACGGTGGGTGCGATGAAGCCGGGGCGGTGCGCGATCAGCAGGCCGAGCCGCTCGGTGTTGGCGGCGGCGAAGGCGGCGACCTGGTTGGGGTCGGGGCTGGCGGAGGAGTGCGCGACCAGGATGCGGTCGAAGCCGGCCTCCTCGTGGGCCCGGGCGAACCGGCGGGTGTAGTCGGGGTCGACCACGGGGCCGTGCGCGGGGCGGGTCTCGGAGACGTCGTGGGTGGAGATCATGCCGATGAACTCGACGGGCATGGCGATGTGCCTCTCTTGGCAAAAGGGGGTCGGGCGGACCGCCGGGGGCGGCGGGAGTGGTGGATCAGGAGGGACGGCGGTTCGGGGAGCCGGTCAGGAGACCGGCGGGCGGTGCAGGGCGGCGCGGCCCCGGGCGAGCAGGACGGTGTCGTCCTGCGGGGTGTGCACCCGGCTGCACAGCACGTCGCGCAGGTGCCGTTGGAGCGGGTGGTGCCGGGTCAGGCCGTGGTTGCCGACCAGCGCCACGGCCCGCTGGACGGAGTCGACGGCGGCGCGCGTGCCGAGCAGCTTCGCGCCGGGCGCCTCCTCGGCGGCCCGCGGGTCGCCCGCGTCGACCGCTGCGGCCAGGGCGGCGACCAGCCGCTCGGCGCCGCCGAGTTCGACGTCGATCAGGCCGAGCTCGCTCTGGAACCGGGGCAGGCTCGCCAGCGGCGCGCCCAGGGCGCTCGGGGTCCGCTCGTGCAGGAAGCCGGTGAGCCAGGTCTGCGCCGCGCGGGCGACGCCGAGGTAGAGGGCGGTCAGGCCGAGCGAGTTCCAGGCGCCGCCGAGCGGGTCCCGGCCGCCGTCCGGCGCGGGCGGGGCGAGCCGGGCGGTGTGGTCGAGCGGGATCCGTACCGCGTCCAGCAGCACGTCGTCGCTGCGACTGGCCCGCAGGCCCAGGTGGTCCCAGGTCGGTTCGACGGTGATGCCGGGCAGGTCGCCGCGGACCAGGAACGAGCCGACCCGGGGCTCGGGTTCGTCGGTGCGGGCCCACACCAGCAGCCAGCGCAGCGCGGGCGCGCCGGTGGAGTAGATCTTGCGTCCGGTCAGTTCCCAGACCTCGCCCCGTCGCCTGGCCACGGTCGCCGGCAGACCGCCGCGCACGGGGGTGCCGAGCTCGGGCTCCACCCGGACGTGGTTGACCAGGGTCGGGCGCTCGGCGGATTCGGCGAGCAGCCGTGCCAGCGGGCCGGCCGGCCAGTGCGCCTCGCGTGCCTCGGAGGCGTGGACGAACAGGGTCATCGCGGTCACCAGGGCGACCGCCGGGTCGCCCTCGCCGAGGGCGCGCAGGATCCTTACCGTGTCGGCGAGACCGCGGCCGGGGCCGCCGTGCCGTTCGGCGACGGTCGCGGTGAGCAGACCCGCCCGGTGGACGAGCGCGACGCCCTCGGCGGGGAAGGTGGCGTCCCGGTCGTGCTCGGCGGCGCGCGCCGCGAGGGCGGCGGTCAGGGCGGGCAGGCCGTCGAGGTCGGGCGGTGGTGGCGCGGGCGGGGCGGGGGCGGCCGGGGCCTGGGTCATCGGGCGTGCTCCGTAAGGGCGGTGACGGTCGTGACGGCGGCGATGTCGCCGACGGTGCCGACGGCTGAGGAGGGGCCGGCGGTGCGGGCCCGTTGCGGCAGCCGGGCCCGCCAGTCGGGGCTGTGGTGGCAGGCGGCGGCGTGCGCGGCGGGACCGGTCGCGGCGTGCGGGGCGGTGGCGTCGTTGGCGGGCGGGCCGAGCTCCGGGATCGCCGCGCAGGCCGCGTCCGCGAACGGGCACCGGTGCGCGAACCCGCAGCCCGCACCGGGGACGGTCGACGAGGCGGGTGTGCGCAGCAGCCGCAGTTCGGCCCGCCGCCCGGGGTCCAGGCTGGGCGCGGAGGCGGCGAGCAGGGCGCTGTACGGGTGCAGTGGGCTGTCCAGCACCGACTCCGCCGGGCCCTGTTCGACGATCCGCCCCCGGTAGAGCACGGCGATCCGGTCGGCGATGCCGGCCAGCGAGTCGAGGTCGTGCGAGATCACCACCACGGCCAGGCCCAGCTCGTGGCGGAGCCGGTCGAGCAGGCGCAGCACGTGGTTGCGGTTGGAGGCGTCCAGGGCGCTGACCGGCTCGTCGGCGAGCAGCAGCCTGGGCCGTCCGACGATCGCGCGGGCCAGGGCGACGCGCTGGCGCTGGCCGCCGGAGAGCGCGCCGGGCGTGCGGGTGGCGAGCGCGCCGTCCAGGCCGACCCGGTCGAGGGCCTCCCGCACCCGTGGTCCGCGTTCGGCCCGGGGCACGCCCGCCACGGCGAGCGGCTCGCCGACCAGGCGGGCGACCGTCAGGTCGGGGTCGAGGGAGCGCAGCGGGTCCTGGAACATGTACTGGACGGTCCCGGCCCGCCGCGCCGCCCGCAGCGCGCGGCCGCGCAGGGCGGTGAAGTCGGCGCCGGCCACGGTGATCCGGCCGGCGGAGACGGGCGCGAGCCCGGCCACGGCCCGGGCCAGCGTGGTCTTCCCGGAGCCGGTCTCGCCGATGATGCCCAGGATCTCGCCGGAGCGTGCCTCCAGGTCGACCCCGGTGAGGACGGGGGTGCGGCCGTAGCGGACCTCCAGGCCCTCGACCCGCAGGGTGGCGGCTCCGACGGCGGGCGCCGGCCCGGCCGGGGCCGGCGGGAGCGTCGAGGTGATGGCGGTGCTCATACCGGGACCTCCGTGCGTTCGAGGGTGTCCGTGCGTTCGAGGACGCCGGTGAGGGACAGCTCTCCGGCGCGCAGGCAGCGCACCGCCCGGCCGTCGGCCCCGGGGACCGGCGTGAGCGGGACACCCCGCTCGGTGCAGGCCGCGGTGGCGTACTCGCAGCGGGGGGCGAAGCGGCAGCCGGGTCCGGCGGCGCCGGGTTCGGGCGGTCGGCCGGGGATGACGGCGAGCTCCCGGCGGTCGCGCCGGCCCAGCGAGGCGACCCGCAGCAGCGCCTCCGTGTACGGGTGGGCGGGGGAGGCGACCACATCGGCGGTGCGGCCCTCCTCGACGATCTCGCCGGCGTAGAAGACGAGGACCCGGTCGCACACCTCGGCGACCACCGCCAGGTCGTGGCTGACCAACAGCAGCGCCAGCCCGTGCCGTTCGCGCAGCACGCCCAGCAGGTCCAGCACCTCGGCCTGGACGACGGTGTCCAGGGCGGTGGTGGCCTCGTCGGCGACCAGGAGCTGAGGGTCGCCGGAGATCGCGACCGCGAGCAGCACGCGCTGGAGCATGCCGCCGGAGAGCTCGTGCGGGTAGCTGTCGTGGACCCGCTCCGGGTCGTGCAGGCCGACGGCCGCGAAGAGTTCCAGCGCCCGCCGGCGGGTCTGGGCCTTGGTGAGCCCGCGACGGCGCAGCGGCTCGCCGAGCTGGCGCCCGACGGTGAGGGTGGGGTTGAGGTACGAGCCCGGGTCCTGGAACACGGCGCCGAGCCGGCGGCCGCGCACCTGCTGCCACTGGCGGTCGGTCAGGGAGGTGAGGTCCAGGGCGGGGTGGTCGGTGGCCTGGCGGTCCGTGGCGTGCCGGGCCGTCGTGCCGTGGCCCGTCGCGTCGCCGTCGGGCGCGCTGCCGTCGGGCACGTCGCGCTTCGTCGCGTCGCCGTCCGTCGTGCTGCCGAGGACGATCCGTCCGGCGGCGACGGAGACGCCGGGCGCGGGCAGGCCGAGCACCGACCGGCAGGTGAGGGTCTTGCCGCTGCCGGACTCGCCGACCAGCCCGACGGCCTCGCCGGGGAGCACGTCGAACGAGACGTCGCGGACGGCCTCGGTGCGGCCGTGGCCGACGGTCACGTGCAGGCCCTCGACCCGCAGGGTGGCGGTGCGCGCCGGGCGGTCCGGAGTCGGCGCGGATTCAGGCGGGGTGGGGGACACGGTCGTGCTCCTTCCGGTCCGGACCGGTCGAGACGGGCTCCGGTGCGTCCTGTGCCCGGGCGGCGGCTCCGCTCCCGGCTCGCTCCGCGGCCGCCGTCCGCCGGGTGCGGGCGGTGGTGGCGGCGCCGGTGCGGTCGGCGTCGGCGAGGACGTCGGCGAGCAGGTTCAGCGCCCCGACGGTGAGCATGATCAGTACGGCGGGCGGGATCGGTGCCCACGGCTGCTGGGCCAGGAAGCCGAGGTCGCTGGCCAGCATGCCGCCCCAGGTCGGGGCCGGCGGCTGGACGCCGATCCCGAGGAAGGTGAGCGAGGAGACCGTCAGCAGGCCGGTGGCCAGCGCGTGCGCGGTGGTGACGGCGACGGTCGGCAGCACCTTGCGCCAGATGTGCACCCGCAGGATCCAGGCCCGGGAGGCGCCCATCAGCTCGGCGGCCTCGACGTACTGGGCGCGGTCCAGTCCGAGTGCGGCGGCCCTGGTGACGCGGAAGAACAGCGGCGAGAGCAGGACGCCGAGTGCCAGCATCGCCTGGTGGAGCCCGTTGCCGAGCAGGCCGACGGCGGCGATCGCGAAGAGCGTGAACGGCAGTGTCATCAGGGAGTCCACGGCGCGCAGCGCCAACCAGGACCCGGCCGATCCGAACCGCACCGACAGCAGACCGGGGACGACCCCGAGCAGGGCGGCGACGGCCACCGCCTCGACGGCGGCGAGCACCGACAGCCCGGTGCCGGTCAGCAGCCGGCTCAGCACGTCGCGCCCCAGGTAGTCGGTGCCCAGCAGGTGGTCCGCGCCGGGGCCGCCCAGGATGTGGGCGGTGTCCTGGGCGAGCGGGTCCGTCGGGGCGATCCACCCGCCGAACAGGGCCAGCAGCAGGACGACGGCGAGCACGGCCTGCGCGGCGCGGGCGACGGGCACCCGCAGGGCGGTACGGAGTGTGTTCACCGGGCCCCTCCCGTCGCCGCTACCGCGCGTCCGCCCGGCCGCGGGCCGCGGCGCGCCGCCGGGTTGAGCGCGAAGAGCAGGCCGTCGACGGCCAGGTTGGCCGCGAGGACCACCGCGACGGTGACCAGCAGGGTGCCCTGGATCACCGGCACGTCGTGCTGTTCGGCGGCGCGCAGGGAGAGTTGGGCGATCCCCGGCAGGTTGAAGATCCGTTCGGTGACCACGGCGCCGCCGATGAGGACGGGCACGCTCATGCCGAGCACGGTGACGGCCGGTCCGGCGGCGTTGCGCAGCGCGTGGCCGAACAGCACCCGGCGGCCGGACAGTCCGCGCATCAGGGCGCCGGTCGAGTAGTTCTGCCGCAGCTCCGCGACCAGCGAGGTGCGCAGCTGGCGGGCGATGCCGGCGGCGGCGTCCAGACTGAGTGCCAGTGCCGGCAGCAGGGCGAACCGCAGCCACTCGCCGGGCTGTTGGGAGAAGGGCAGGTACCCGCCGGAGGGCAGCAGTCGCAGCTGGACGGCGACCAGGGTGATCAGCCCGATCGCGATCACGAAGGCGGGCAGGGTGCCGAGGAGGGTGCAGACGGCGGTGACCGCGCGGTCCAGCCGGCCGCCGTTGCTCAGCGCCGCCGCGATGCCGGCCGCCCCGCCGAGCAGGACGGCGAGCAGCAGGGCCAGGCCGGCGATGGAGAGGTCGACCGGGAGCGCGGTGGCGATCGAGTCGGTGACCGGCACGGTGGTGAACCAGGAGATCCCGAGGTCGCCGCCGGTCGCGTCGACCAGCCAGTGGCCGTACTGCGCGGCCAGCGGCCGGTCCAGGCCGAACTCGTGGTCCAGCCGGGCGATGTCGGCCGCGGTGGCGGTCTCGCCGAGGACGGCGGCGGCCGGGTTGGCGTCCGAGACGGCGCCCAGGCCGAAGGTGAGCAGCGAGGAGAGCAGGAAGACGGTGGCGGTGCCCGCGAGCACCCGGCCCAGCGAGCGCGGGGCGCGCGCCGCCCGGCGGGCGAGCGGGCCCGCCGGCCGGGCACCCGCGTGCGGCAGGACGGCGCTCACGACGCGCTCACCCCCTCGAACCGCTGCACCACCGTGAAGGCGGGGATCGGCGAGACGGACTTCCGCCGGGCCAGCAGCCGGGGGACGCTGTACAGGAAGGTGTTGGGCATCGTGCGCACCGCGAGCGCGGTCGCGGCCTGGAGGACCTTCGGGTACTCCGGCGACTCCAGCGGGGTGCGCGAGACCTGCTCGACGGCGGCGGCCAGCTCCGGCGGGGTGCGCCGGCCCGGGTTCATCAGCCCCTGCTCGCCGAACAGCACCTGGAAGGCCTGCGCCGCGGAGTCGCGGCCCGCGAACTGGTCGGTGAACAGGGCCTTGGCGTGCTGGATGTAGACGATCTGGGTGGCCTGCGCGGCCGGGACGACGTCGATGGTGGCCCGGATGCCGACCTCCTTCAGCTGGGCCTGGAGCTGCTCGGGCAGTCCCTGCGCGGCCGTGGTGGTCAGGCTGAGGTCGACGCCGTCGGGGTGGCCGGCCTCCGTGAGCAGCGCCCGCGCCTTCGCCGGGTCGTACCGGTAGAGGTCGGCCGAGGCGGGGTCGTAGCCGACGTAACCCTTGGGGAACGGCTGGTGGTTGACCTCGCCGTAGCCGAAGAGCTGGGTCTTGAGCAGGGCCTCGCGGTCGATCGCGAACTTGAGGGCCTCGACCACCTTGGGGTTGTCGAACGGCGCCTTCTCGACGTTGACGTCCAGGACGGCCACCACCAGCGACGGGATCACCTGGACCTCCAGGCCGGCCGCCTTGGCCGCGGCCACCTGGCTGCCGGGGATCTGGGCCACGTCGAACTGGCCGGACTGCAGCCCGGCCACCACGGTGGCGGCGTCCGGCAGCGGGTGGAGCTCGAAGTTCTCCAGCTTGATCGCGGTCGCGTCCCAGTAGCCGGGGTTGCGCCGCAGGACGGCCTTGGCGTTCTGCGTGTAGGAGGTGAGGGTGAACGGCCCGGCGCCGGCGGGCCGGGTGGCCAGCCCGGCGGCGTCCGACTCGAAGGCCTTCGGGTTGACGATCATGCCGGTCTTGCCGGCGAGCAGGTTGGGGATCTGGTAGTCGGGTCGGGAGAGTTGGAGCACCACGGTCTGCGCGTCGGGTGCGGACACCTCGCGGACGCCGGTGAGCTGCGGGGCGACCAGCGACTTGGCCTCGGTGCGCCCGCGGTCCAGGCTCTTCTTGACGGCGGCGGCGTCCAGCGGGCTGCCGTCGGAGAAGGTCAGCCCGGGGCGCAGGGTGAAGGTGACCGAGCTGCCGTCGGCGCTGTACGTCCAGGCCGTGGCGAGGGCCGGGACGGCGGTGCCCTGTTCGTCGAGCTTGGTGAGGCCCGCGTAGACCAGTGACAGCGCGTGGACGTCCCAGCCGGCCGAGGAGAACACCGGGTCCCACGAAGTCGGCAGCGCCCAGCCCCACTTGAGGGTGCCGCCGCCGGCTCCGCCGCCCGTGCCGGCCTGCCCGGGGGCGCCGCACGCGGCGAGGGCGAGGGAGGCGCCGAGGCCGAGGCCGAGGCCGAGGCCGAGCAGGGAGCGTCTGCCGAGCGTCGGGCGGTCGGTGGAGGAGCTGGTCATGGCGGTTGGTCACCTTTCGGAGGGTGCGCGGCAACACCGGGCTGCGGGCGGGGTGGGGCGCGGGTCGGACACCGGCGTGGGGCGGCCGGCGGCGGGGGAAGGACGAGGCGGTGCGCGGGACGGCGCGCCGCTGCGGGCCAGCCGGGGCCGGACGCTGCGTGAGGGGAGGCGGGGCCGGGGGCGGGCGGGCCGTCGGCGGGCCCTGCGGGCCGGGTGGCGGTGTGTGGGCGGTCACCCGGGAACGGGGGCCGGCGCGGGCGGGCCAGGGAGGCGGCCGGACCGGTCGGGGACCGAGGGCCGGAGTCCCGGGTCAGGGCCCGTAGGGGCGGTTCGGCCGGGCGGGCCGAGGACCGGTGGCGCGGTGGCCGCCGGGTCGGGACGCCGTCAACAACAGAGGTCGCTGCTGGTGCGTCGGTGACTCGTCCAGCGGCGCACCGGGAGGGGGTGCGTGGAGGTCATGGCCTCATCCTGGCCAGGTCAGAGGCCTGCTGTCAATGGACACCAAAAGGTGTCTCTTTGGCGCGGGAGGTGCTGCAACACTCCCTCAACACGCCGTTCACACCGCGCCGTTGCGACGCCCACGGAGCGCCGTTGCGCCACCGGGCCCGGGCCCCTCGCACGGTGTGCGGGGCGGCGCCGTGTGACGTCTTCGCCTCGCGCGGCGACGCGTCCCGGCAGGTGGAACGCGTTCGTCCGGGCCCGGCCGTGGTGTGCCGTTCGTCGGGGGCGTGGGCCGTCAGCTGCCGCCGGGGGAGCGGGAGGCCACGGTGAAGGCCGGGCCGGAGCGCTCCTCCGGATGGAGCACGACGTCCCCGTTCGCGGTCGGCACGCGCAGGGCGCCGGCCGGCAGCCCGCCGGTCGCACCGGCCAGCTCGGGCCCGGTCAGGCTCCGGTAGCGCTCCAGCAGCTCCGCGACCGTGGGAGCGTCGTCCGCCACCGGCGGCGGCACGGGGGAGACCGCCGACAGCGCCTCCCGGTACTCGTGCGCCGTCCGCCACCCCGGGACCACCCGCCGCCCGCGCGGCCCGGTGAACACCAGGGTCGGCAGCGCGTACCGGTGGCCGCCGTCCTCGGTCTCCTTCGCCGCCCCCGGGTGCGGCCCGTCCCCGCGCAGCCCGATCACCTCCGGCAGCGGCCGGCGGGCCTCCGCACGGTCGCGGCGGACCCGCTCGCGGACGGCCCCGGAGGCCAGATCGGCCCGCAGCCGCTCCTCGTCGAGGCCGGGCACCCCCGTCACCGCCGCGAGCACCCGCTCGGGAGAGTCGGCGGGCTCGCCGAGGACGAAGACGCTCTCCCGCAGCCGGCGCAGCACCCGCTCGGCGACCAGCGGCCCCTGGGCCTCGGCCGCCGCCGCGGCCAGCGACGACGGCCGGCTGCTCGCCGCCACCCAGCCCAGCCGGACGGCCCGCGGCGCACCCGCGTGGTCGGTGATCCGCTCCACGTACCGCGCGTACCAGGCCGTTTCGGCGGCGGGATCCGGCGCGGGTGCCTCGTCGTCGTCGAACAGGACGCCGAAGACCCGCCGGTGCCGGCAGAAGCCGTCCGACTCCCGCAGCAGGGCGCGCAGCCTCGGCTCGGCCGCCCAGGACCACGGGCACATCGGGTCGGTGTACTCCACGACCTCGACCTCGACCGCGCTCGCGGCCCCGGCCGCGGGCCCGCTCCCGGCCGCCGCGCCCGTGCTCACGCCGTCGCCACCCGGTCGCCGGACCGCACCAGCCGGGCCACGGTCATGCCCGAGAGGATCTCCACGGCGTGCTCCTCGACGCTGCGCCAGACCGACGGCAGTGCCTGCGCCGGGCCCGGGTAGTCGAGGTCGGTCAGCGGCTCGCCGCGCAGGGTGATCACCTCGCCGTCCACCGCCCGGACCACGTCCAGCAGGGTGATCTCCTCGGCCGCCCGGCCGAGCCAGTAGCCGCCCTCACAGCCGCGTTGGCTGCGGACCAGCCCGGCCCGCCGCAGTTCGCCCACCACGGACTTGAGGAATCGGAACGGGATACCCTGGGAGGCGGCGATGGCCTCGCAGGTGAGGGGGCGCGAGGTGTCGCAGGCGAGCTCGACCAGAGCCCGGGCGGCGTAGTCGGCCTTGGCGGAGATGTGCATGCACCCGAGTATCCCCCGGCCGCGGCGGCACTCAAGTCCCTTGTCCGCCAAGGGCGGAGTCGGCGGCCGCGAAAAGACACCTCTTGACATCCTTTCGCCGCCGGGCCTAGCGTCCGGTGATATCCGGGGGAGGCTGCGGGGGGCGCCGCCGCGCCGCCCTGCCGTTGCGCGCGGCCACAGCCCTCCGACGCGCTGCGTCCGGCTGCCCCCGCACCCACCGAACGCGCCGACTCCCCTGCGGTACCCGCCGCACCCTCCCGTCCCGACCGAGGAGCACCATGTCCGCCGACTCCCACCCGCACACCCCCGCGTCCACCGGCGAGGAGGCGGCCGTCGTCACGGAGCCGGGCACCGGCTTCCACCCGCACCTCCACTCCACGGACGCCCCCGCCGGCACCGGACTGCGGGCCCGGCTGCACCACGTTCGCGCCGGTGAGCTCGACGACGGCACCGCCCAGACCGGCGGGATGCGGCGCTTCGCCGCGATCAGCGGAAGGACGGTCGGCTCGGAGAAGCTCTGGATGGGCCAGACCCACGTCGCCCCCGCGACCGCCTCCTCCGACCATCACCACGGCGAGTCCGAGACCGCCATCCACGTCGTCAGCGGTCACCCCGAGTTCGTCTTCGTCGACGACTCGTCCGGCACCCCCGAGGAGATCCGGCTGCGCACCGGCCCCGGCGACTACATCTTCGTCCCGCCGTTCGTCCCGCACCGCGAGGAGAACCCCGACCCGGAGGAGGAGGCGGTGGTCGTCATCGCCCGCAGCACCCAGGAGGCCATCGTGGTCAACCTCCCCGGCCTCTACGCCCTGGGCGGGGCCGGCGAGGCGTAAGGGCCGAACCGGCGGGACCGGCTGGACCGGCCGCGCCGGATCTCCTCGGGGGTACCGCCGCCGGGAGCGCCGTGCGGCTCGACCGGCAGGGCGGGACCTGGCGGGGTGATGGCGGCGGTGAGGCCGGCGGAGAGGCCGGCGCAGCCCGCGCCGACGGCGACCGCCGCGTGGTCGCTCACGCCTCCGTCGGCCCCTGCGCGGGCCACTCGAACCGGGTGCCCATCGCCTCGGCCAGCGCGTTCGCCGCCGACAACGGCCGCACCATGACCACGAAGTCGTCGATGCGGCCGTCCTCGTCGAAGTGCAGGAAGTCGCAGCCGTTGACGGTCCTGTCCCCGATCTTCGCCGTGAAGAGGAACGCGTGGTCGCGACCGCCGGTGTCGGCGATCTCCCGGACGTACCGGAGGTCGCTGAACACCTGGGCCACCCGGCCCAGGATCGCGGCGGTCGCCGCCTTGCCGGAGTACGGCCGGAACGCCACCGGACTGGTGAACACGACACCGTCGGCGAGCAGCGCCACGAGGGCGTCGTGGTCGCCTGCCTCGACGGCCTTGCGGAACGGATGCATAGACCCCTCCTTGATTAGTCAATTTGATGACTAGGTGGGTCGAAGGCTAACGGCCACCATGTCCGGCGTCCAGAGGTCCGGTGGTCGACTTCAGGAGTGATCGCCCTGCTGGTAGCTTCCCTCCATGGCATTGCGCAACGCCGTTCTCGCGGCTCTGCTGGAGGGTGAGGCGTCGGGGTACGACCTGGCCAAGGGCTTCGACGCCTCGGTGGCCAACTTCTGGATGGCCACCCCCCAGCAGCTCTACCGGGAGCTCGACCGGATGGAGGGCGACGGCCTGATCGAGGCTCGCACGGTCATCCAGGAACGGCGGCCCAACAAGCGGCTGTTCTCCCTGACCGAGGCCGGCCGCGCGGCGCTCGGCGCCTTCACGGCCGAGGCTTCGAAGCCGACCGCCATCCGCGACGAGCTGCTGGTGAAGGTCCAGGCCGTCGACGAGGGCGATGCCGAGGCCGTGCGAGCCGGTGTTGCCGAACGGCTGGCGTGGTCCAGGGCGAAGCTGGCGCGGTACGAGCGGTTGCGCGACCGCCTGCTCGACGGCCGCACCGAGCCCGAGTACCTCGCCCGCGCGGCCCGGGTCGGCCCGTACCTCACCCTGATGCGGGGCCTGGCGTTCGAACGGGAGAACATCCGGTGGAGCGAGCAGGTGCTCACCACCCTGGAGCAGCGTCAGGGTGCGGTGACCTGACCCAGGGCCGGGGGCGGGGTGACGCAGCTGGTCACGCACCTGAGGAGAGGCGGCTCTCCAGCGCCGACGGGAGCGGGTAGGCGCGCTCGGTGGGGAGCAGCCGCTGTGCCTTCGCCGCCTGCCCGGTCTGGATCAGGGACGCGGCCTTGCGGACCTGCGGGGTGAGGTCGGTGAGACCGACGATCCAGTCGTCGGTGAACGTGCGGATCAGCTGGCGGCCGATGCCGACCTGGATGCTGTAGTGATTGAGCGCAGCCCCGCGCGGCGACCGCTCCGGGTCCCATTGGACGTGCACGGCGGCCTGGGCGACAGCCGCCGGGTCCGAGGTCGTGAGCACGGCCCGGGACAGCGCGTCCTCCCAGCCCGTCCGGGTCATCCGTACCGCGAGAATGCGCTCCTGGCCGGGTTTTCGGGCCCAGTTGCTGCGGTGCATGAGCCAGCTGAGCGACGGCTTGATCCAGGTCATCCGGTGGAACGAGAACGGCGCGACGAAGCGGCCCGCCCGCAGTGCCGGGTCGGCGATGGCGGGCGAGTAGGCCTGGTAGACGACGATCGTGTGAGCGTCGTAGTCGGCGCGGATCTGGTGCTGGGGTGTCATGTGCCGCACCCTGCCATCCGCCCCGTCGGCCTTGCGAGCCGTTTTCCCACGACGGTCCCGCATCCGGCCTCCTCGGCCGCAGCCGAGGAGGCCGGGCGTGGAGCGTGCCGTCAGGGTCGGTGGCGCCGACGCTCCGGCCAGGAAACCGGAACCGGCGAGGGCGGGCACGGACAGCCCGCCCTCGCCGGTTGCGAGTTGGAGATGTCCGGCTACTCACATCGGCGGTGTAGGAGGCCCGGTCTCCGCCTGATGCTTGCTGCCACTGCGCGTAGAGCGAGACCTACTGGCGGAGGGGTTGTATTCCGCCCGTGCACCAATCCTGCCTACTCGCCCGGCTGGCGTGACTCCAGGACAAGCGCCTTGAGCGTTCCCCCGGTCGTAACGATCATCTCTCCATCCCCAAGATCTCGGAGGGCACTGATCCTGTGTGCGTGGGGTGATCTCTCCAGGCGAGGGGACACGAGCATCCGTCATCTCGCAATGGCCACCGCTACGGTTCGAATCATCCCAGGTGAACGTCACGGCGCTGTCGTTGAACCCTACAGGGCCGTTGAGGTTGCGCACCGTTGCGCACCGCGCGGCGCTCGCCCGGCTCATCTCAGCCGAGTCGCGCCTTCTCGAACCGCCGCCTTGAGGTGTGACATTGCCCGCGCGCACAGCTCTGTGGCATGGGGGCCGTCCGTCGAGGTGACGCTGAGGAAGAGCCGGCCGTCGAATCCGATGACGGTGATCAGCGGCGCCCCCGAGACGCTGGTGTGCGCGGCCCAGTACAGACTCTCCACGCGTAACGGGCCGTATTCCACGGGGATCGGTACACGCCCGTTGCTGAGGGAGACATCGAAGAGTGTCCGCTTGAGTTCGCTGCGCCGCAGTAGTGCGCCGAGCGTCCTTCGGGGTAGGAATCGCAGCAGCCGGCTCACTCGGACCAGGGGAAACAACTGTTCGGGCCGCAGACGGTCGCGAATGTCCGTGGTGGCGCCGCGGGCCACGGTCCACAGGTCGTACGGGCCGGGGCCGCCGACCGCGATGGGGAAGCTGGTCACGTAGAGCCCCAGCGTCTCGCCCGCAGGCACGGCCAGAATCCGCCGCAGGTCCGCGGCCACCGCGATACCGACGGGGGAGCGGTGGCCGAGGTCCGCGTGGGCCCGGGCGAAGGCGGCGCAGAGGAGGCCCTGGAGGGTGGCCCCCTCCGTGCGGCAGCGCATGAGCACCGACGAGGTCTCAGCTGCGTCCATAGACCAGGCCGCGTAGGCTAGTTGACCGCTCGGGCGTGGGGGACGGCCCGCTCCGTGCAGCATGCGGGCCACTCTGAGCAGGTCGAGCGGGTCAGCGCGGCGGCCGGGCAGGAGGTCGTCGACGGGCACGGCGACGACGGGAGGCGCGGGGGTGGCGGCACCGGTCGGGTCGGCGAGCGCTCGCAGGAGGTCGCGCAGGACGAAGGACACGGACAGGCCGTCGGCGACGAGATGGTGGTAGATCCCGACGAGGTCGAAGGAGCCGTCCGATTCGACGACGACGAAACGGGCCAGGGGCCCGGCGGCGGTGTCGAAGGGGCGTCTGAGTTCCTCCTCGACGATCGCGGTCCAGCTCTGAAGGTCACCGGCGCGGACGAACCGCAGCTCCGGGGCCGGCACTCCGTCCGTGGTGAACCACGCCCCCCAGGGGCCGGAGGCGGCGACGCGGACTGTGAGAAGCGGATGGCGGGCGCGGGTCGCGGCCAGTGCCTCGCGCAGCCGACCGGGGGTGGTCCGGCCCCGGATCCGGCCGGTGATAGCCACGTTGACGGGCAGTACCTCACCCACCGCCCAAAGGAGGCGCTCGGTGGGTGACAGACGTCGTGGCTTCAACTGATTCACCGGTAGGAGGCCAAAGTGGTGGCCAGCCCCTCCGGGAGAGCCACCGCCGGCACGAACGGCAGGCGGCCGACGGCGCTCGTCCAGGCGGGGTGCTGAAGCTCGGCGACCTTGTCCGGGTTGACGAGGGAGATGCCGGTCAGCCGGCCGGCGTGGCCGACAGCTACGGCCAGGAGTGTCGGAATGTGGATCACACGGGGCGGGCGGCAACCGAGTACGGCCGCCGTGACGGCACCGATGTGCTCCCAACGGTGCTCGACCCCGTCGCTGACGTGATAGACCGCGCCTGCTTCACCGCACTCGGCGGCGGTGAGCAGGGCCCGGCAGAGGTCGTCCACGTGGAGGAGCGAGTAGCGGCGCGGGCCCGGGCGACCCACGGCGGGGAGCACTCCGGCCCGGACCGCCTTCACCAGTCTCGGTCCGAACTCACGGTCGCCGGGGCCGTAGACGATGGGCGGGCGGACGACGACACCCGGGAGCCGGTCGGCGCTCGCGCGCAGTGCCAGCTCGCCGCCAAGCTTGCTGCGGCCGTACGCGGATACCGGTGTCGGTGGGTCCTGTTCGCGCCGCTGCCGTCCAGGGCCCGCGGCAGCGAGGGAGGAGCAGAGCACGAGGCGCGGCGGTTCCGCGAGGGCGGCGAGAACGGCACAGAGTCGGCCGGTGCCCTGGGCGTTGACCTCGGCGTAGCCGTCCGGGCTACGGGCCTTGGTGACTGCGGCGAGATGGATGACCCGGTTGACGCCCTCGGCAGCCGTGGCCAGACCCGCGCCGGTGGCGAGGTCGCCCTCGACCGTCCGGAGCCCGGGGAAGACTCCGGGGATCCTCCGCCCGCCCCGGACGAGGGCGGTCACCTCGTGCCCCAAACGGACGAGGTGGCGGACCAGGCACTGCCCGACGAAGCCGGTCGCACCAGTGACGAGGTACCTCATACGGTGTATCTCACGGGCTGTACCCCCTGCGGTGTACTTCGTCCGGTGCGCTCGTACAGGCGGTGGATGCGGAAGAGGATGCCGCCGGCGCCCTTGGCATGGCCGTTGCTGTGCCGGTTGTCCTCCAGGACCCAGGAGATCTCGGTCTCGGTGTGGCCGAGTCGGAACGAGGCCCGCTGGGTCTGCGCGAACATGGCGGCGGCGAGGCCACGGTTGCGATGCTCCCGCTTGATGCCGCAGGCCACGACGCGGGTCCGCTGGATCCTGCGGGTGGCGCGGGCGATGCGGACCAGTCCGATGGGCACGCCGTAGCTGGTGAGTCGTCCGCGGGCGGCCCGGAGTGCCTGGTTGGAATCGGGAAGGCAGAGGAGGAAGCCTGCGGGCTCACCGTGCACTTCGGCGATCTGCACCAGCTCGGGCCTCAGGATCGGCGTGACGCCCCGTACGAAGTGCGTGAATTCCCGGTCGGTCATCGGCGTGGCGGCGTAGTTCTGCGACCAGGCGTCGCTGTAGATGTCCCTGACGATGGCCATGTCGACATCGAGGCGGTCCGGGTCGAGCGCCCTGACGCGGACGCCCGGGGCGGCCAGAGCGCGTTGCGCGGCGCGGCGGAATCCGGCGGGAGGCTCGCCGTCGGCCGGCATCGGGACCCGCCAGGACAGCAGGTCCTGGGCCTTGGTGAAGCCGCAGTCCTCGAAGAGCCGTGGATAGTACGGGGGGTTGTGCGGCATGAGCATGGTGGGCGGGCAGTCGTAGCCGTCGACGAGCAGTCCGCACTCGTCGTTGACCGAGAAGCTCAACGGGCCGAGCATCCGGCTGAGTCCCCGCTCGCCCAGCCAGTCGGCCGCGGTGTCGAAGAGGGCAGCCGCCACCGCGGGCTCGTCCACGCACTCGAAGAGCCCGAACTGGCCGCAGTCGAGGTCGCCCCGCTCCTGGTGACGAGGATCGACGACGGCGGCGATCCGGCCCACGACCGTCTTGCCACGCCGGGCGAGGAACAACTGGACCGTGCCCACCTCGAAGAACGGGTTGCGCCCGGGATCGAGAAAAGCACGCCGCTCACGCTCCAACGGGGCAACCCACAGCGGATCATCGCGGTAGACGGCGTACGGCAGCCGGACGAAGGCGGTGGTGTCGGCGCGATCCCGTACGGGGGTGACCATGACGGGAGGACCGTCGGCGGAGTGGCCGACGGTGACAGCAGGGCCGGAAGCGCGGGCGGTCATCAGACGTGCACCGGCATCGAGTTCGGGTGCGAGCCCACAGCAGCGGCGCGACCCACTGCTACAACGGCGCCTCCGGCGGAAATCACCCCAAGGCGGCGGCCCGCGGCGGCGAAGGCGCCGAGGATGCGCGCCAGGTGTTCGTCGGTGTGCGTCGCCTGCACCGTCAGGCGGATCAGCGCCCGGCCCACCGGCACCGCGGGAGCAACCACCGCACTGGTGAACACGCCCTCGGCGAGGACCTCCTCCCACATCCGCGCGCACAGCCCGGCCTCGCCGATGTACACGGGGATGATCGGGGGGACCACCGCCCTGGTGGTCCCCGTGTCGAAGCCGAGCGCCCGCAGCCCGCTGTCCAGCCACCCGGCCAGATCGAGCACGCGGGTGCGGCGTTCCGGCTCCACCTCGACGATGTCCAGCGCAGCGAGCGCGGCCGCGACGGCGGCGGGCGTCATCGAGGCGCTGAAGAGCAGCGAGCGTGCGGTGTAGCGCAGATAGCCGATGATCTCGGCGGGACCCGCGAGGAAGCCGCCGATCGAACCGAAGCACTTCGAGAAGGTGCCGGTGTACAGGTCGACTGCGTCCGGCACGCCGAAGTGCTCCGCCACACCCCGCCCACGGACCCCCAGCAGTCCGATGTCGTGGGCACCGTCGACCACCAGCCTGGCCTCGTGGCGGCGGGCGAGCGCGGAGATCTCCGGCAACCGACACAGGTCCCCCTCCATCGAGAACAGCCCGTCGGTCACGATCACTTTGCCGGCAGCGGGATCGGCGGTCACAAGCTGCCGCTCCAGACGCGCCATGTCCGAGTGGCGGTACGGGCGCTTGCCCGCCCAGCCGAGCCGGATGGCGTCCATGAGGGAGGCGTGGTTGGCCATATCGCTGAAGACGAGGTCACCACGGCCGAACAGCGGGGCAAGCGCCAGGTTCGCCTGGAAGCCGGTCGTCGTGACGATCGCCGCCTCGCAGCCGAGGAAGGCGGCCAGCCGGGCCTCCAACTCCTCGTGCAACGGCAGCGTTCCGCAGAGCGCACGGCTTCCGGAGCAGGACGCGCCGTAACGCTCCGTCGCCCTGGCAGCGGCGCCCGTAACTCGTGAATCGCCCGACAGTCCGAGGTAGTCGTTGCACGCCGTCATAACCACGCGCTCGCCCCGGACCCGAGCCTCGCCATCCCTGGCCGACAGGGCTTGGTAGAAGGGTCTGAACCCGGTGTCCACGAATGACGGGGCAGATGACGAGAGGTGTTTGTCGAAGACATCCGCCATGAGGGCCCTGCTTTCACCTCGGGTGACACTCGCGATACAAAGCGTGAAATCTACTCGGGTGCCCACGCTTCGAGCCAGCCGGATGGCCCCCTGTCACCTGACTGGCGGGGCGCACGAGCCGCGCCGGACGACGGCGAGGAACGCGGGGATGGGCTACCGGAGAAGGCAGGGGACAAGACCGTGAGACGGATCGCCCTGATCGAGGTGTACTGGCAGCGCGTCCCGGTGCCCGGCGCGGACTTGCACGGCTGGCAGATCTGCTGGGACACCCACGCCGTCATCCCGCTCGACTCATAGGGCGCCAAGGCTCCCGGGGCCGGCCGCAGGGCAGCCCCGGGAGGCCGAACAGCTGCCCGGGGCTGTCCCGTGGACGGGTCACTTTCGCCAGACCAGGTGGTGCGTCACCCCGCTCGGGCTGGGCACGACGTCCAGGTGGAACCGGTCGAGCAGCTCGTGCCGCCGATGCTGGCCCGGTATCCGGCGGCGGTCCGCGCCGACGGCCGAACGAGCCTGATCTCGTCATAGTGGTGCAGCGTGCGGACGCTCACGCCGGCCAGCTCGGCCACGCGTCCCACGGTCCAGTGATCCTTCACGGCACCGACCGTGCAGCCTGACGCCACGTGAGGGTCAAGAGCATCACCCGAGGGGTGCGCCGGGGTCAGCCGGCGTCCCACGACCGGCGGAGGGGCCAGCTGCCGGGTCGGCCGGTACCCGGTCGGTGCCCGGGTGCCGGCTGCGCGCCTCAGGGCCGGCGGCCGCTGCCGCGGGCGCCCCGCGGGCGGGTGAGGGTGAAGCGGTCGACGGGGACCAGGTCGCCGTACGGGCCGCTGACGGAGTAGTAGGTGACGGCGATGGTGGTCCGGCCGCCGCGTCGGCCCGGATCGACCTCGAAGGCGGCGAAGCCGTACGGGTTGTCGGCGTCGCGGAAGGCCGACCAGGGCGCGTCCTCGGTCACGTACACCGGGGGCCGCTTGCCGGTGGCCGGGTCGGCGGCGCCGACGCCGGTGATGACGCGGGCCTTGGGGGGATCGAAGAAGAGCCCGTTGGAGGGCGCGGAGGTGCCACCGCCGCCGATCACCATGTGGACGGTGCCCCGGGTGGTGTCGATCGTCCCGGTGTCGGTGGCGACCGGGATCGGGGTGCGGGTGTCGGTCGGCTGCTGGCCGCGGATCGGGTGCGAGCGTTCGTAGTGGTGCTCGTGACCGCAGACCACCAGGTCGACGCCGTACTTGTCGAAGAGCGGTACCCAGGTCTCGCGGATGCCGAGATCGGCGCCGTTGAACCTGTCGGCGGTGGAGATGACCACCTGGTGCATGCAGACCACGATCCAGTCGATCTCGGGATCCGCGTCGGCGGCGGCCAACTCCCGCTCCAGCCAGCGCTGCTGGGCCCCGCCGGAATACCCGTGGACGTAGGAGTTGCCGCCGTCCTGGTAGACGACGTCGTCGTTGTTCAGGCTGATGACGCGGACCGCGCCGGCCGTGAACGCGTACCAGAGGCCGCGCAGTTCGTCGTCGCCGCCGGACGCGGGCAGGTCGAAGTAGGTCTGGTAGGCGCCGTAGCCGATCGGGCCGTTGCCGCGCTCGTTCTCGTGGTTGCCGGCGGCGGGCATCCAGGGGCGGTGGCGGGCGGAGCGGCTGTTGTTCTCGAACCAGTCGGACCAGGTGCGGACCCGGTCGGTGGCGAGGTTGGCGTAGCAGAGGTCCCCGTTGACGAGGTGGAACAGCGGGGCGACGCGCTCCACTCCGGCCGTGGTGTCACCGGCGGCGGGGCTGCCGAGGTTGTCGTTGACGAAGCCGGCCGCGGTCCGCTTGCCGAGGGTGGGAGTGCCCTGGTCGCCGAAGCTGGTGAAGGTGAAGGAGCCGGTCCGCCCGCGCGGTGCGGTACGGACGGTGCCGAGCTCCGGGGTGGCTCCGTCGTGGAGTGCGGCGTAGACGTAGTCGGTGTCGGCGGACAGGCCGGTCAGCCGGGCGTGGTGGACCTGGACCTCGGTGCCGGACGCGCCGTCGCGGTAGGTACTGGTCGAGGCCTGCTCGGTCCGGCCGAAGCCGCCGTGCGAAGTGCCGTACATGACGCGCGGGTTGGAGACCGAGGTGGTGGTGTGCCAGGAGACCACCACCTCACGCGAGGCGTCCGGGCCGAACTGCAGGTGGAGGCCGGCGACGCGCGGCGCACCGGATCGGTCCGGCCGCTGGAACAGCAGCGGGGAGGCGGCGGCGGGCGCGGCCGCGATGCCGGAGAGGGAGACGGCGCCGCCGAGACCGACACCGGTGGCGCCGGCCAGGAGCCCGCGCCTGCTGACGGGGGGTTGTCCACTGGAAGCGTTCATGACCGTCAGGCCTATCGCACGGAGGTGAACCGCACGGGGCCGGCCGCGTGAACTCCCCACCCACCACGCACGCGGGCGGTGCGTCAGGACGGCGGCGCGGGCGCGCGCGAGAACACCCGGTGCGGCGTCGCCGCGGGCACCGAAGCCATTGGGGCCCGGGATTCGGCACGTGAGGAACGCGCGGGTCGGAGCGCGCACCGGGCCCGGGTCCTCGTGACGGCGCGTGGTCCGCCGTCACGAGGACCCGTGGATCAGCTCAGGCCCAGCTGACGTGTCGCGGCGTCGACCGTCTGCGCGAGGAGGACGGCGATGGTCATGGGGCCGACACCGCCGGGCACGGGGGTGATCAGGCTCGCCCGGTGCCGGGCGGCCTCGAAGTCGACGTCCCCGACATTGCCCGGGTTGTAGCCCGCGTCGATGACCACGGCACCGGGCTTGATGTCCTCCCCGGAGATGAAGCGCGGCCGGCCGACCGCGGCGACCAGGACGTCGGCCTCGCGCACGATCGACGCCAGGTCGGTGGTGCGGGAATGGCAGTAGGTCACCGTGGCGTCCCGCCCGAGCAGCAGCATGCCCACGGGCTTGCCCAGGATGGCGCTGCGTCCCACCACGACGGCACGCCTGCCGGCGAGGTCGACGCCGTACTCGTCCAGCAGGCGCATGATCCCGCCCGGCGTGCAGGACACGAAGCCGGGGAGCCCGAACCCCATCGCCGCGAAGGAGTTCATGGTCACCCCGTCCACATCCTTCGCCGGGGCGATCGCCTCGAAGGCGGCACGCTCGTCGATGTGCGGTCCCACCGGGTGTTGCAGCAGGATGCCGTGCACCTGCGGGTCCTCGGAGAGAGCACCGACGGTCTCCACCAGGCCGCTGGTGCTCACCGAGGCCGGCAGGGCCACATGCCGTGACAGGATGCCGGCCTTCTCGCAGCGGGCCTGCTTCATCCGGACGTAGGTCACCGACGCCGGGTCCGCTCCGACCAGCACGGTCGCCAGGCAGGGGGAGATCCCCGTGCGCCGGCGAATGTCCGCGGCGGCCGCCGCGCTGGATTCGGTGATCCGGCGGGCGAGGTCGGTGCCGTCCATCAGCCGGGCCGTTCGTGTCTCAACCACGTGTCACTCCTGGGCTTCACGGTGAGGCGCCCAGGCGCGCGGCATCGACGAGATGTCGGACCGCTCCCCGGTGGTTCTCCACCTCAGCGCCAGTCACGGCCCGCCCCCACCCTAGTCGACGGGGCTGGAGGCGGGCACTGCCGAAGCGGCGACGAAACGGTCGACGCCCGCCGACGCCCGGTGCGGGGGCCTGGCCGGGTGCCCGACCGCCCCGCTGCCGCCCGGAGTGCCGGGCGGCAGCGGGGCGGTGGCCCGCCGACTCCCCCCGACTCCGGCAGGGCGGCGCGGCCCCGAACGGGACGAGAGTTCGCCGGGTCAGTTCTGCGCGAGGAGTTCGAGGGTGTCGATGACGCGGTTGGAGAAGCCCCACTCGTTGTCGTACCAGGCGACGACCTTGACGTGCTTGCCGTCCACGCGGGTGAGGGCGGCGTCGAAGATCGAGGACGCCGGCTCGCCGGTGATGTCGCCGGAGACCAGCGGCTCGTCGGAGTAGTCGAGGATGCCCTTCAGCCGGCCGTCGGCGGCGTCGCGGTAGGCGGCGAGGATCTCCTCGCGCGTGACCTCGCGGGCCACCGTGGTGTTCAGCTCGACGAGCGAGCCGACCGGGACCGGTACGCGGATCGAGTCGCCGGACAGCTTGCCGTCGAGGTTCGGGAGGACCAGGCCGATGGCCTTGGCGGCGCCGGTGGTGGTGGGCACGATGTTCACACCGGCGGCGCGGGCGCGGCGCAGGTCGCGGTGCGGGCCGTCCTGGAGGTTCTGCTCCTGGGTGTAGGCGTGCACCGTGGTCATGAAGCCGTGCTCGATGCCGGCCAGTTCGTCGAGCACCGACGCCAGCGGGGCCAGCGCGTTGGTCGTGCACGAGGCGTTCGAGACGATGACGTGCGCGGCCGGGTCGTAGGCGTCGGTGTTCACCCCGAACGCGAGCGTGACGTCGGCGCCGTCGGAGGGGGCGCTCACCAGGACCCGCCGGGCACCCGCGTCGATGTGCGCGCGGGCGGCCTCGGCCGAGGTGAAGCGGCCGGTGGACTCGAGCACGAGGTCGACACCGAGTTCCGCCCACGGCAGGGCGGCGGGGTCGCGCTCGGCGAGGACCTTGATGCGGCGGCCGTCGACCACCAGGTCGGTTCCGTCGACCGAGACCGGGCGGTTGAGGCGCCCGAGCGAGCTGTCGAACTTGAGTAGGTGGGCAAGGGAATCGGGCGCGGTGAGGTCGTTGATGGCGACCACTTCGAGGTCGCTGCCGCGTTCGAGCAGGGCACGCAGGCTGTTGCGTCCGATACGACCGAAACCGTTGATGGCGATGCGGGTCATTGGGGTCTTCCCTTCCGTTCGTTTCGCTCTCCATGCTCGGCGTTCGAACGAACCCCGGACAGGGGCTGGATCGACAGGGTGCGCAAGGATCTCGCCATACCTGTCGCCACCGACCGCAAGGATCTCGCCAGTGCGGATCCCGCCGGCCTCCGTGGCCCGCGAGGGACCGGAGGATCGGCCGGTGGGGGGATCAGCGGGCGGGGGATCAGGACAGGTGATCAGGAGGCGGGGGCCGCGAAGGTGTGGCGGTACTCCGTGGGGGAGGTCCCGAGAATCCGCTGGAAGTGCAGCCGCAGATTCGCCCCGGAGCCGAGCCCCACCCGGTCCGCGATCTGCTCCACCCCCAGATCGGTCCGCTCCAGCAACTCGCGCGCCAGGTCCACCCGGGCCCGCAGCACCCACTGCATCGGCGTGTAGCCGGTGTCCTCCACGAACCGCCGCGAGAACGTACGGGCCGACACCCGCGCGACACCCGCGAGGGCCTCCAGGGTCAGCGGCTCGGCGAGGTGCGCCAGGGCCCACTCGCGGGTGCCGGCGAACAGGTCGCCGAGCGGTTCCGGCACGCTCCGGGGGACGTACTGGGCCTGCCCGCCACTGCGGTACGGCGCGGCCACCAGCCGCCGCGCCACGTGGTTGGAGAGCCCGACCCCGTGGTCACGCCGCACCAGGTGCAGGCAGAGGTCGATGCCCGAGGCCGCGCCCGCCGAGGTGAGCATGTCGCCCTCGTCCACGAACAGCACGTTCTCGTCCACCGACACCAGCGGGTGCTGCTCGGCGAGGGCCTTCGTGTAGTGCCAGTGCGTCGTCGCCTTCCGGCCGTCCAGCAGCCCCGTCGCCGCCAGCGCGAACGCCCCCGTCGAGATCGCCGCCAGCCGCGCCCCCCGGCGGTGCGCGGCCACCAGCGCCCGGACCACCGCGGCCGGTGGCTCGGTGGCCGCCGGATCCCGGTACCCGGGCACGAAGACGGTGTCCGCCTGCTCCAGCGCGTCGAGGCCGTCGGCCACGTGGTACGCGAGTCCGTCCCCTCCGGTCACCAGCCCGGGTGCCGCCCCGCACACCCGCACCTCGTAGGGCATGCTCGGCCGGCTGGAGAACACCTGCGCGGGAATGCCCACGTCGAGCGGTTTGGCGCCCTCCAGCACGAGCACGGCGACGCGGTGATTCCTGCGAGCCATCGGACTCCTCCTGTCCCGCCGGCCGGCCGGGCCCCGTCGGACCCGTGACCTGGACGCCCCCTAACGCAAGCATCCTGCCATCAGCCGGCATCGGTCGGCACCGGGCGAGACCCGCCCGGACCGAGCACGCACCTACCGAGCAGGCCCGGAGCGCGACCCCCCGCGCGGCCGGGCTCGGAGTGACCGGGTCACTCCGTCACGGGCAGGCACTCGGCGAGCAGGTCGACGATGTCGCGCCAGGCTCGCTGCGCGTGCCGAGGGTGGTGGCCGACCCCGGGGACCACGGCCTGGTCGACGTCCGGGTGGTGGAAGGCGTGCAAGGCGCCGCCGTAGACCACGAGGCGCCAGTCGACGCCCGCGGCCTGCATCTCGGCGGCGAACGCCTCCCGCTGCGGGGGCGGCATGATCGGGTCCTCCGACCCGACCCCGGCCCACACGGGGCAGCGGATGCGCGCCGCCTCGCCCGGTCGGCCCGTGGTGAGTGCGTTGACCGTCCCGATCGCGCGCAGGTCGACGCCGTCGCGTCCGAGTTCCAGCACGATGGCGCCGCCGGTGCCGTAGCCGACGGCGGCGATCCGGTCGGGGTCGGTCCGCGGTTCGCCGCGCAGCACATCGAGTGCCGCATGACCGATCTCCCGCATCCGGTCGGGGTCGGCGAGCAGCGGCATCGCGCGCGCCAGCATCTCCTCGGGGTCGGTGAACCAGCGCCCGCCGTTGATGTCGAAGGCCAGCGCCACGTAGCCCAGTTCGGCCAGGGCGTCGGCGCGGCGGCGCTGGAAGTCGTTGAGGCCCGGACCTTCGGGCCCGATCAGGACAGCCGGCCGGCGGTCGGTACCGGCCGGGAGCGCGAGGTGTCCGATCATCGTCAGACCGTCGGCCGGGTACTCGACCGTGCGTGTGGTGACAGTCGTCATGAGACCGGACCGTAGTGCTCGTCGAGCCCGTTCGGGCGGGTGTTCACCGCCGGCGGAACGGCGCGGGTGCGGTGCGAACCCCGTTCCCCGGGGTCGGGGTTCCCGGTTCCCGGGCGGTGGATCGGTCCGGGAATGCCGCGACGCCGCTGGACCGGACCGGGTGATCGGTCGGGTGCAGCGGCGTTGTCGTGGTGGCTCCCGTTTCGGGGGCGGGGTGTTACTT
>NZ_JBHVWC010000091.1:0-11110 GCF_042882445.1 Kitasatospora sp. NPDC058218
AACAAGGACCTCGACAATCCTCATTCTTGCTGGTCAGAGGCACTTTCTGCTTTCCTGACCACCCGTCGGACGAGCCGCTTCGTGAAAGCGCGAGGCTAGAGGCGGGAGCGCATGTCCAGCGTAAGGTCGAGGATCTCGTGCAGCCACGGGCTGCGCACGGCCGGCAGCCGGGCCAGGGTGTGCTGGAACGTTCGAGGATCGGCCCGGAACGCGTACTGGGGGCGCAGCGGGAACGAGTCGTCGAAGTCCGGCCACCAGCCGCTGCCGGCCCTGAGGCGTCGGCCGACCGGCTCGCGGAGGACGTCGTCGGGTACGCGGCCGGATCCGGGAACCGGTAGCGGCGACCGGGGAGAGACCAGCCACCGCCACACCCCGAACGGGAGCGGCACCGGGTAGGCCGGTGCGGTCAGGCCGGTGGGGGTCCAGCTCCGACCCGTCTGCGGGTGGACCGGCACGAGCAGGATGTCGACGCCCGCGTCGGGAACGGGCAGTCCTGGACCGGCCAGGACGGCGCGCCGGACCTGCCGACCCGTGGGCAGGAGGGCATCGAGGGCGCGTTGGAACATCTCCTTGACCATGCCGTTCGGGACGGTCACCGGCTGTCCTTCGGAGGCCACCAGCAGGTGGGCGAGCGCCCGGCCGGCCGCCGCCTCCCACTGCGGGCTCCATGACAGGTGATGGCTCGACCCTAGCCCCGACCCCCACGTGACGATCGACTCGTACGGGGGTGTGCCCCTCGCCTCCTCCATCAACTCCTTCCAGGAGCGCGGTTCGGTGTCGGCGCCGCCGACGGGGAGCCGGTCCACGGCGTTCGGGGTGAGCCATACCGCCTGCCAGAGCGAGCAGTCGTCGATCCTGGTCGCCACGGGCAGGGCACACGCCTCGCACACCATGTTGGGGCCGTCGCCGCCGGCAAGGCCGCAGCAGGCACCACCGCGCTTCTCGGGGATCAGCAGGGTGCCACGCATGTCTCCGGGCGCGATGACGATCGCGCCGGGCTCGCCGTCGGACAGGGCGGGGACCGGCGCGTGGACACCGCGCGCGGCTGCCTCATCCGAATCGATCTGCTCCCACCTGCGCCATGGCGGCCCCCAGGGCTCCGGGTCGACGGCGAAGGTCCCCGACTCCATGAGCACCGGGAGCTGGATCCCGTTCCCGTACGTCTGATGAGCGTGGACCGGAAGGGCGACCTCGGACAACGGGGCGGTCAACTCGGCGCCGCACCCCGCACACACGAAAACGAACAAAGATCCTCCGGCCGGGAAACAGGGCCATGGTCGCAGCTCCGTGGCAGCTCGACCAGCGGGTTTCCTCGCCCTTCACGGTGCCGAAGCGCCGTCACGACGGGGCGACTCACCCAGTGTTCGAGTCCGTGCCCTGCGATGCCTCCCGCGATGGTGAACAGCAGCCACTCGTTCCCGTGGGACTCTGCTCCTGGTCCTCCCCGCGGGCGCGGGGAGGACCAGGAGCAGAGACCTGGCGGTCGGCGTTGACCCGAAGGGAACCCCCTCGCGGGCGGGAAGCAGTGGGTCCGGTGCCGACACAGGGGTGCGGCCCCTCAGCGGTCGCCGTGTGCTTCGGCCGCTGCTGCCGTACCGCGGCGAGTGCGTTCAGCGGGCGGGAACCGTGTCCCGCTCCGCCGCGTTCAGCAGTTCCTCCAGACGAGCGGCGCGCGCCAGCTCCGGGCACTGCTTACGAGCCCGGGCCAGAGCGGCGCGGGCCTCGTCGTAGCGGCCGAGGGCGGTGAGTGCGGCGGCCAGGGTGCAGCAGGCGTCGGCGCGCCAGAATGGCGAACTGACGAAGGTGCTCCAGCGCTTGGCCAGCCGGGCGGCCGACTCGGGTCGCCCGTCGAGCAGTTCGGCGTCGGCGGCGGTCTGCGCGTACTTGTGCATGACGCGCGGTTCGGGCTCGGAGCCGTCGCCGTTGAGGCCGATGAGCGCCAGCGCGACGCGGTGCCGGACCTCCCGCGCGGGCAGCTCGCCGGCTTCTCCGGCGGCCACCGCCGCGGCCGCCGTCAACTGGTAGCCGATGGCGCGGCAGGCTCCCTGATGGATGTGCAGCAGTTCCCGGGCTTCGGCGTCCGCCTCCTCGTACCGGCCCTCGGCGAGCAGGACGCTCGCCCGGGTGCCGTTCGCCCGAGCCGATGCGGGTACCAGGTCGAGCAGTCGGCGGGCCTCGCCGATCCGGCCCCGAATCATCAGCCGCTCCGCACGCACCAGATCGGGGTGGCGCAGCTGGTCTTCGATCAGGTTGTGCCGCAGCGTGAGGCCGAGTGCACCCCACAGCGGGCTGAGCGGACCGGCCTGGTAGCGCAGGTTGGTGACGACGGTGGTCACCAACAGGGAGATCCCGAGCCCCCCGGGCGAAGCCCCACGGGTGTGCGGCGAGCAGCGCGCCGAGGCCGAGCTGGACCGTCAACAGCGCCGCGGAGTGCAGCCACAGGCGCAGGCGCAACCGCGGGGCGGGGGTGATCTCGAGGAAGATCGTCAGCTCGGCGGCGGGCACCAGGCCGATCTCGACGGGCACGCCTGCGATGGCGGTCGAGGCCAGCCTGCGGCCGCGGCCGTAGCGGACGAGTATCAGCCGGGCGCCGGCCGCCCGGTGGAACAGCAGGCTCCACACGTCGGGGAACAGCAGGCCGACCCCGATGCCGAGCAGGATGCCGATCCGGGCGGCGAGATCACCGTCCCTCAGCGCGAGGAAGGCGAACGGGGCGAGCAGCGCGGCGAGCAGTTGCCAGGCCAGCCGGCGGGAGAGGGGAAACGTCACGGGCGAAGCATTTCGGCAGGTCACCGCAAGGGGAAGCACCCGTGACGCACTTGTGACCCCTTGTCCGTCACGGAACCGGCGCGCTCGGGGGATCAGCCATGAGGGTGCGGGCGTGCGCTGCGGAGACGGCCCGGCGGCGAGAGGAGCCCTCCCCGCAGGCACGGGGCCGGCCGGTCGCCTCCTCGCCGCGGGAGTCGGCCGACGCCCGCGGCCGACGGGCTACAGGTAGTCGTCCAGGCGGGCGAGGGCGAAGCCCTGCGAGGTGACCTCGTTCACGACCTTGCGGAGCAGGTCGGGCATGGTGCCCGGCCACAGGTCGGTGCCACGGAAGTGGGTGAGGATGATGTCGCCCGAGTGCAGCCGCTGGTCGTCGTAGCGGTACTCCATGTGGTCGGGGAAGGCCTCCTCGTTCCAGAGCGGCACCGCCTCGATGCCGCAGGAGCCGGCGGCCCGCAGGGTGTCGTCGTTGTACTCGCCGTACGGGGGCCGGAACAGCCTGGGGCGGGTGCCGATCTGCTCCTCCAGCCGGTCCTGCTGGCGGCAGATCTCGTCCCGCTGCTGGTCGTAGCCGAGCACCTTGAGGTTGCGGTGGTTGATGGTGTGGTTGTTCACGGCGTCGCCCTGGGCGGCGAGGTCGCGGAAGTAGCCGTAGTCCTCGCGCGCGAGGTAGTCGGCGACGAAGGTGCTGAGCGGGACCCCGAGCTCCGCCGCCATCCGGGAGAACTCCGGATCCTTCTCGGCACCGTCGTCGACGGTCAGGAAGACGATCTTCTCGTCGGTCGGGACGCGGTAGACCACCGGCGGGCGTCCGTCCTGGAGCTTCACCCCCTGCACCGGCTTCAGCTCCGGCTTGGACACCGGCCGCTGGGGCGCCTCCAGGGGCAGCCGGTCCACGCCCCAGCGGTGCGCGGTCTCCAGCGCCGCGCGGCCGGCCGTCTCCCGTCGGGCCACCGCCTCGCTGCTGCTCTCCTCCTCCGACCGGGCCAGGCCCGGCAGTGCCAGCGGCACGGCCGGGGGTCGGGGCGCACCCCGGTCGGCGGTGGAGCCGGCGGAGGCGGAGCCCGCGCCCGCCTCGACGGGCGCGGCGCTCCTGCCGGCCCGCGAGGACGGCGCCTCCCGCCCGGTCGGTGCGGCGCAGCCGGCGACCACTGCCGACAGGCAGACCACGGCCAGGAGGCCGGTCCTGGCCCGGTGACTTCCCCTCAGTCCCCCATTAATACGATGATCTGATGGTGTGTCCATGGAGCACTGCTCCCCCGACACGCCGGACGGCCAATCCCCCCGTCACCCGCCCGGCCCACGGCGCGCGCGGCTCGGGCGGCTCGCCGGCCCTCGTCAGCGGACGACGTCGAGGACGTTCAGCTGCAGGCCGTTGGCGTACACCGCGTGCTCGACCAGCTTCAACTTCTTCGCGTCCTTGTCCGTGGCGCTGAACAGCCGCTTGCCCGCGCCGAGCAGCAGCGGAAAGACGAGCAGGTGGTAACGGTCGATCAGGCCGGCGTCCGAGAGGGCGTGGTTCAGGGAGGCACTGCCGTGGACGATGATGGGGCCGCCCTCGGTCTCCTTGAGGGCGGCGACCTCGTCGAGGGTGCGCAGGATCGTGGTCTCGCCCCAGTTCGGGACGAGCTCCTCCTCGGTGAGGGTGGTGGAGACGACGTACTTCGGCAGGGACCGGTAGTGGGCGAACTCGGCCATGTCCGGCCACACCGGGCTGAACGCCTGGTAGCTGACCCGGCCCAGCAGGACCGCGGCGGACTCCTGCTGCTCCCGCCCCTTGATGTCGAACGCCTCGGGGAGGAACTCGACGTCCTTGAAGGTCCATCCGGAGTTGCGGTAGCCGGGCTCACCGCCGGGGCCCTCCACGACCCCGTCGAGCGAGATGAAGGCGGTGCTGATCAGGGTGCGCATGAGTCTTTCCTTGCTGTCTCGTGTCGGTCTTCGACATGCTCGTGGTCGGTGCGGAGCGGCCGGGGACGTGCGCCGTGCGGCCGTCAGGCCAGGAGACCGTTCAGCCACTGCTGCCAGGCGGCCTCGGCCCCGTCCGCGTCCGGCCCGAACAGGTGGTGGAACATGAGCACCACGCCGGAGCCGTGGTGGAAGGTGTAGAGCCCGTCGGCGGTGCGGATCCCGACGCGCTCGTCGTCCGCCCAGACCACGTCGCCGTCCAGCGGCGCCAGGCCGGCCGGCTCCGCGTGCGCCCGGGCGCCCACGGCGGCCGGGACCGGCAGCGACAGCCCGTGCAGGACGGCCGCCCCCACCTCCCGCGGAGCCCTCCCCCGCGGCAGCGCCATCGCGAAGACGGGCACCCCGGCACGATCGGGGAAGTGGGCCAGGTACTCGTGGAGCGTGTGCAGGTGGAAGGGCCAGCCGCGACGCAGGGCGTCGTACTCGTCCTGCCAGTCGTCGCCGAGCAGGCCGCTGTGGACGACACGGAGCACGGTGCTGCCCCGGCCCCTTCCCTCGATCAGGTACTCGAAGGCCATGAACCGGCCGTCCTCGCCGGGGGACGTACGGGTCGCGAAGCGCTTGCCGGGCTCGTAGGCGGTGACCACCGCCTCCTCCCGGTGGCCCGCGGTGGCAATGGCGGCGACGCCGCCCTCGCGCGGCTCCACCTCGTTGCGTCCCATGAACCAGGAGTCGATCCCCGGTCCGGTCGCGATCGCCTCCCAGACCTGTTCCGGGCTCGCCGGCAGGGTCGTCTCCAGTTCGATCTCGAACGGGTGCGTCATGGTCGGTCGTCCTGTCCTGCTTCGGGTTCGTGTGGGTGTGCCTCCCCGGCCTCCGGCCGCGGGCCGGCCGTGCCCCCCGGGGCACCGGGGGTGGACGCGGGGATCTGGTGGAGCCCGACGACCAGGCGGCTGCGCCGGCCCCCCGGGGCGGACTCGTCGTGGTAGCGGCCGACGAGGGCCGCGACCGCCTGGGCGAGTTCGTCCGCGAAGGCCGCCCGGTCGGCCGCGGAGGCGAAGCGCACCTCGGCGTCGATGCCGAAGGTCGCGACCCGCTGCCGCGCCCTGGCGGCGCCGCCGAGCAGCGCCCCGACCTCCTGCACCAGTCGGGCTCCCAGCGCCAGCAACCAGCGGGCGGAGAGCTGGTCGGGAGACCTGGCGGGATCCGGACTGAGGGTGGCCAGGGCGCTGGGGGAGATCACGTAGGAGGCGGCGGTGGCGCGGTACACCCGCTCGGTGACGTTGCCCTTGCGTCGCTCCTCGGCGAGCTCGACCAGCCCGTGCCGCTCCAGCTCCTTCAGGTGGTAGTTGACCTTCTGCCGGGGCAGCCCCAGGCGGACGGCCAGCATGGCCGCCGAGCCGGGCTCGGCCAGGGCGGCGAGGACCCGGGACCGCATCGGGTCCAGGGCCGCCTCCGCTGCGGCGGGTTCTTCGATCACGGCGACGTCCAGCACTCCTCCAGGATCCAGCCGACAGAACTTCTTGTCAAGACAAGAGAATTTGTCGGTGAGTCGGACCGGCCGGCCCGACAGGCCGCTCACCTCGGAAAACCGCTCGCGGCGGGCGCCGCACGGCACCGACAATGCGCGGATGGAGTTCATCACTGCGCAGACACCCGCCCCCTGGACCGTCACCCCGGCCGACGTGGGCTCGGCGGAGGCGCTGGCACTGCTGCGCGAGTACTACACCGACGTCGCCAACCGGTACTACCGGCTGCACCTGGGCCGGGACGGCACGGCCGAGGAGATCGAGTCCGGCCTGGCCGACTCCCCGAGCGACGACCTCGCCGGGCCGACCGGGGCCTTCCTGCTCGGCCGCCACGGCGGCGCACCGCAGGCCTGCGCCGGCCTTCGGGTGATCGAAGCCGGCACGGTGGAGCTGACCAGGGTCTTCGTCCGGCACGAGGCGCGCGGCACCGGCGGCGGCCGGCACCTGCTCGCCGCCGTGGACGAGGCCGCCCGCGCGCTCGGCGCCGAGCGCATCGTGCTGGACACCCGGCTCGACCTGGTCGAGGCCCGCGCGCTCTACACCCGGCACGGCTACCGCGAGATACCGGCGTACAGCAGCGGCCCGTACGCCCAGATCTGGTACGGCAAGGACCTCACCGAGCAGGCCCCCCAGGGCAGTTGAGCCCGACGCCGGCGCGCCGGTCAGGCGCTGGGCGGGTGGGCGTCGGTGCGGCCGATCACGGGGCCCACGGACCGCGTCCGTGACGGGGCGGCGGCAGGCAGAACGCGGCGACGACCGGGGCTCCGGTCCGCGCCCCCGCCCCCGCCCCCGCCCCCGCCCGAAAGTCGCGTGGCGGGCGGGGGTGAGAGCATGAAGAACGGCCGCCGGACCTGGCCAGGTACTCCGACGGCCGTGGCCCCGTCCGTCAGGGGGCGGGGCACTTCGAACGCTATGACAGCCCGCAGCCGCTCGGCTACCACGGTGGGCCGTCCGGGGGATGCCGCGTGTCGCGCGGCCTCCCGGACCGTCCGACCGATCCGCTACGATCCGTGCTCGAAAGGTCGCTCTGCGACACCGACCACGCCGGTGCCGCACCCCGGGACACGACACGAAATGCGGTGATCACCCTGGCCAGGCCGCGCTCCAGCCTCGTCATCGCCCTGGCACTCGCCGCGGCGGTGCTCGGCGCCACCGTGCCGGCGGGCGCCGCCCCGACGGACGCCCCGGTGCCGGCCGGCGTCGGCGACCCGGTGTTCCCCCTGCTCGGGAACGCGGGCTACGACGTGCTCGGCTACGACCTCGACCTCCGCTACCGCCCCGACACCCGCACCGTGGACGGCACCGCCGTCCTGACCGCCCGCGCGCTCACCCCGCTGCCGGGGCTGGAACTGGACGCACTCGGCCTCGACGTGCACGCCGTCCGGGTCGACGGCCGGCCGGCCGCGTTCCGGGCGCACGACGAGAAGCTGACCGTCGTCCCGGCCCGGGCGGTGCGCCGCGGCGCCTCCGTACGGGTGACGGTCGACTATTCGGCCGACCCCGCGGCGAAGCTGCCGCACACCGGCTGGGTGCCCACCTCCGACGGCTTCGCGGTGGCCGGCCAGCCCGACGGCGCGCACACCGTGTTCCCGTGCAACGACCACCCGAGCGACAAGGCCGGCTTCACCATCGCCGTCACCGCCCCGGACGGCCTGCTCGGGGTGGCCAACGGCCACCTCACCGCCACCGAGCGGCGCGACGGCGGGCAGACCACCCGCCGGTACGACTCGCGCGAGCCGATGGCCACCGAGCTGGTGCAGGTGTCGGTCGGCGACTACACGGTGCGCGAGCGCACCGGCCCGGGCGGGCTGCCGCTGCGCGACGTCGTCCCGACCGCACGCGCCGCCGACCTGGAGCCGGCCCTCGCACTCACCCCCGGCCAGCTGGAATGGGCCGAACAGCACCTCGGGCCGTTCCCGTTCGAGACGTACGGACTGCTGCCCGTCGACACCGACGACCCGGCCGCCTTCGACTTCACCGGGCTGGAGACGCAGACCCTCACGCTCTACAAGCCGAACTTCCTGCGCCAACCCGAGCCCGTGATCGGCTCGCACATGATGCACGAGCTGGTGCACTCGTGGTTCGGCGACAGCGTCTCGCCGCGCACCTGGGCGGACCTCTGGCTGAACGAGGGCCACGCCGACTTCTACGGCCTGATGTACCGGTACGAGCGCGGCTGGCCGGACACCGGCGGTTTCAGCACCCTGACCGACCGGATGCGCGACGTGTACGCCAAGGGCGACCAGTGGCGCCACGACTCCGGGCCGGTCGCCTCGCCGACCGCCGCCGACCTCTTCGACAGCCAGCGGTACACCGGTGGCGCGCTGGTGCTGTTCGCCCTGCGCGAGCGGGTCGGCGCGGCCGTCTTCGACCGGATCGAGCGGACGTTCCTGCAACAGCACCGGGACGGCACGGCCACCACCGCGGACTACATCCGCACCGCCTCGGAGGTGTCCGGCCAGGACCTCTCCGGCTTCCTCACCGAGTGGCTCTACGGCGACCGGACCCCGGCCATGCCGGGCCACCCGGACTGGACCGTCATGCCGGTCACCCGGTCCGACCGCGCGGACGGAGTGCTCACTCCCGCGCCGCACGGCACCGGCACGCTCTGAGCCGGCACCCCCGGGGTGACCGCCGAGCCGCGCCCTCGGCCCCTCACCGCAATGCCCGTGGTGCGCGGAGGCACTCCCGGGGCCCCCGTGGTCCGCGCGGCCCCGCCGTACGCCCGGCGCGCCGGTCCGGTGCGCCCGGACGCCCGGTGCGCGCCCCTGTACGGCCGGGGCCCGCGGGCGCATCGTGGTCTCACGGCCCGCCCGCCGCCCGGCCGAGTTCCGGCCGGCTCGCGGGCCGTCCAACGTCCACGCGGAGGCCGCCCGCCGACCCGCCCGGACGGCCGGCGGCACCCCGCCCCTCCCGCCCGCGACACGCCGCTGGAAAATGGGTGCCCTCGGCAGGCAACCCGGACGGGCTCCCATCGCGTTCAGCAGCCGTGAGAAGGACAACGACGACACGGCCGCCACGGCCGGCGACGGCAGGAACGGCGGGAGCACCATGGCGGGGGCGGCACGATGAGGGAAGCGACACCGGACTTCGAGGAGTTCGTCGCCACCCGCAGCCCGCGCCTGCTGCGCATGGCATGGCTGCTGACCGGCGATCCGCACCTCGCCGAGGACCTGCTGCAGACAGCGCTCGCCAAGGTCTGGCCCCGGTGGGAGAAGATCTCCATCGACCGGCCGGAGGCCTACGTCCGGCGGGTGCTGGTGAACTCGCACGTCTCCTGGTGGCGGCGCCGTTGGCACGGGGAGCTGCCGCACGGCGAACTGCCGGAGCAACCGACGGGCTCGGACCCGTTCGAGGAGCTGGTGGTCGGTCAGGTGGTGGCCGCCGCCGTCCGGGCGCTCCCGCCGCGCCAGCGCGCGGTGGTCGTGCTGCGGTACTTCGAGGACCTGAGCGTCGAGGAGACCGCCGAGGCCCTGGGCTGCACGACGGGCACGGTCAAGAGCCAGACGCACCGGGCACTGCAGGCCCTGCGCGGGAAGCTGCCCGCCCGCGAGCTGCTGCTGGACGGGGGACGCCGTGAGCTGGTCTGACTTCGACCGCTCCGGTGCCGACCGCCCCGGGCCCGGCGACGGCGACGGCGACCGCCCCTGGCTGGCCGACGCCGAGGTGGAGGACGAGCTGCGCGTGCTGTTGCAGCGGGCCGCCCCGGACCTCCCCGCACCCGCCGACCGGATGGACCGGGTCCGCGAACGCGCCGACCGCACCCGCCGCCGGCGCCGGGTGGCCGGCCTCGGGGCCGGGCTGACCGGGGGCCTGGTCGCCGCCGCGCTGGCCGCCGCTCCGGCCACCGCGCCCGCACCGTCGAACACCGTCCTGCACCCCGCGACCGGCGGACCGACCTCGGTCGGGCCCGTCGCCGAGGCGCCGTCACCGAGCCCGCCACCGACAGCCGCGAGCAACTCACCGAGCGTCTCGCCGAGCAGCGTTCCGAGCTCCTTCGACGGCGCACGGTCCGTGCTGTTCACGGAGGTCGGCAGGGTGATCCTCGACGTACCGCGGGGCTGGTCCACCCTGATCATGACGCCCGGCGGAGCGCCGAAGAGCACCGGGTACACGGCCAACAAGCCGCTGTCGGTCGCCCCCTACTGTCCGCCCTGGCAGAGCGACTGCGCGCCGCTGGAGGCGTTGGACACCGACACCGTGCTGATCGCCGTGACCCTGCTCGACGACCCGGCCCACGTCCAGAAGCTGGCCGGGAAGGCGACTGCCGCCGAGGACACCGCGCTCGACAAGGGCTGCGGCCTGCGCGGTGGCACCCGCCAGCTCACCGGCCACCGGACCGTCACCGTGGGCGGCACGGCGGCGGTCGTCGAGCTGACCGCCTGCCTGAACCGCCCCTCCGCCCGGACGGTGGAGCTGGTCCAACGAGTCGTCGACTCGGTCCGCACCACGGGCGGCGCCTCCGTCGTCGCCACCGGCAGCTCGCTCGACTGAGCGCTCCCCCTCACCCCCTGCGTCCCGAAGGCGGTCCCGCCATGGCCCTGTTCCGTCGGATCCTCGTCGGTCTGGTGCTGCTCCTGGTGGGCTGTACGCCCACCGCACCGAGCCCGGTCTCCTCTCCCCCCACCTCGGCACCGAGCCCCCGGGAGTGCCGCCCGCCGTCCCAGCGGGCCTGCGCGCGGCGGCGCCCGCTCAAGGGCGACCGGCCCCGACGGGCCTGCCGCATCGCCTCCCCGCCCCCGGCCCGGGGCTGCTCGGGGTGATCCCGAGGCCGGGGCCGTCGGACGGCGCCCCGGCAACGGCGCGGGGCCGGCCGGGGAGCGCGGCCGGGGCCGCGGGCGGCGGGGGGGTGGTGGGCCCGGCGGGGGCGCGCCGGGCCCGGGGCCGGCGCGCGCCCGGGGGGGCGT
>NZ_JBHVWC010000091.1:11120-18037 GCF_042882445.1 Kitasatospora sp. NPDC058218
GTACCCGGGCGCCGAGCGGGGGGTGACCCGGGGGCGGGGCCGGCCGCCGGGCCCCCGGCCACCGGCGGGGGCCCGGCGGGTAAGCGCGGCCGGGCCCGCGGCAGGCGGTGGTCAGTAGCGCAGGACGGCGGCGATCCGGCCCCGGCCCGCGAGCTCGCCGGCCGGGACGAACTGCACCTTGGCGCCGGTGTCCAGTGCGCGCTCGACGATCTCGTCGACCATGTCGTCGCGCACGTCCGGCTCGCCCGCGGCGGCGGGCACCAGGTGGCTGTCGGTGACCCGCACCGGCTCCCAGTAGTCCTCCTCGACCGCCACCAGGGCGGCCCGGCCCTCGCTCACGCTCTGCCACACCTCGTCGATGCCGGCGGCGAGCGCCTTGACGCTCTGGGCCGAGTCGAGCCGGGCGTGCAGTTCGGCGACGGCCTGCTGCTCCTGCTGCGCCACGGTGGGGCGAACGGCCTCGGCGACGGCGGCCGCCGCGGCGTGGCCGAGGCCACCGCGCGCCACCTGGGCGCTGGCCCGCTTCACGGCGGTGCCCACCTCGTCCAGCAGCGCGAGCGCGGCGGCCTCGCCGAGCACGTACAGCGGGCGCGCGTCGGCCTCCAGCACGGCGGCCAGCGCGGTGTCCGCGTCCCGCAGGAAGCGGCGGGTCTCCTCGTCGCGGAAGGTGCTCGGGACGTCGCCGATCCGCTCCTTGCGCTCGACGTCCCAGTCCGGGCCGACCTGGTCCAGCGGGAAGGCGCCGCCGGTGTGCTCCACCAGCCGCGGCCCCGTCCCGCCGAACAGCGCGACCCGGTCGGCGGCGACCGTCAGCACCCAGTAGGGCGCGCCGGCGGTGTAGGCGGAGACCAGGTTGCGGGTCAGGAAGGTCTCGGAGAACACCACCCGGGCGGCGACGGTCCGCGGCAGCGACCAGACCTGGTGCTCGCCGGGCGCCGCGAAGATCACCAGACCGTCCTCGGCGTGCACCAGGTCGACCTCCCGCAGGGCCCGGTCCAGCTGGTCGACCACGTCCAGCCGGTCCGCCCGGGAGACGGCCTCGTCCGCGTGCAGCCGGTTCTTGGCCTCCGCGATCAGGTTGCGCAGGCGCACCGGGTCCTGCGTGTTGTCGGGCTCGCTGCGGTGGGTCGGCAGCAGGACGGAGACGGCCGGGTAGCGCCGGTGGCGGCGCAGCTCGGCGAGGACGGCAGGCGTGAGCTCGGCTGCGTGCATCGGATGCCTTTCTTGTCGCGGTTGCCTCGACATGCTCGGCAGAATCAGATTCTCTTATGGTTTGCCAGCTTTGCCGGATTTGCCTCCCCACCCCTCCCCATCCAATCGCCCTCCTATGCCCGCCGCCACCGAAAAGGTGTCCGTATCCGAGGTGGGATCGGGCGCACCGGATCCATCGGGAGGCCCGCCCGCCGCCCGAGGCGGCGTCAGGCCCCTTCGACCGGCGCGGACTTCGGTCGCGACACGGCTCCGTGCCCGGTGCCGGGCGCCGCCGCACACCGGGGTCTTCCCGACACCCGGGCGAGGGGCCGCCCGTGCCTCCCGACGAGAAGGAGTGAAGCCGCCGACCCGCCCGTAACCCGGGTGGCGCAGCGTCGTTGGGCGGGGCATGAAGAAGCGCAGCATGCTCGCCGTCGCCTCGCTCGCCGTGGGTGTCGTGGCCTCACTGACCGCTCCCGGCGCGCACGCCGCCACGATCGGCGGGCAGGGGGACCTGGCCGGCCCGCTCCAGGGCGGTACGCCGAACACGGCGCCGGACGCCGTGCTGGGGCAGGTCGGCGACGCCGGCGGAGTGGTCGGCGAGGCGACGGGCCATGTGACCGGTCAGGCGGACGGCCTGGTCGGGCTGCCCTCCTGACGGCGGCCGGGTCCGGCTCCGCCCCGGCGGTCCTACCGGTCTTCGTGGCGGCCCCGGCGGTCAGCCCAGCGGGGCCCCGAGGTCCTGGGTCCAGTAGAGCCCTGCGGGGCCGGTGGCCACGCCGATGCCGACGTCCTTGAAGCCGCAGTCCAGCATGTTGGACTGGTGGATCCCGCCGTCCATCCAGCGCGATACCACGGTGCCGGGCGCGCTCGGCCCCCGGTCGAGGTTCTCGCCCCACTGTGACCAGCGGTAACCGGCCGCCGACAGTCGGGCGTCCGCCCGGGCGCCGTCCGGATTGACGTGGTCGAAGAAGGCGCGGGCCACCATGTCGTCCGTGTGCTTCTGGGCTGCCGCGTGCAGCTTGGGGTCGATCCGCAGCGGCGCGCAGCCGACCTTGGCGCGTTCGGTGTTGACGAGGTCCACCAGCTGGCGCTCCAGGCCGGGCGGCGTGGCCGGGCGTCCGGTGGCCGGTGCGGGCGGCGGCGTGACGGCCACCGGCGACTCGGCGGGGATCGGGGTCGGCGGGGCCGTCACGGACGGGGCGGCCGCGGTCTCGCCCGCGGGCGTCGCCGGCAGCGGCTGCGCGGGTATCGCGGGCGCGGGCAGGGTGTCGGGCGCGGCGGTCGGGGTGGTCGGTTCGGGTGCGGCCTGCTCGGGCTGGGGGTGGTGCGGCCAGACCAGGGCGAGGGTGGCGACGGCCAGCACGGCGGCCGCGCCGCCCGCGACGGCGGTCCGGCGTCGGATCGGGCCGAACCGGCCCCCGGGGCCGCCGGGACCGCCGACGCCGCTCCCCGGTCCGCCGGCCGGGCCCGTCGGCGAGCCGGGGGTGGCCGCGGCGGCTGCGGCCTGGAGCTGCAGCCCGGTGGGCGAGTCCAGCGGGATCGGCACCAGCGCCAGGCCGGCCAGCAGGCCCTCGGCGGGGAAGAGGTCACGGCCGAGCCCGTCGCAGCCGGCGCAGCCCCGGATGTGCCGGGCGATGCGCTTGCGCCAGACCGAGTCCGGGGTGCCGTCCCAGCCCGCGGTCAGCTCGACCAGCTCCGGGCAGCGCGGGTAGGCGGTGAGCGCCCGGACCACCACCCGGCCCGCCTCCAGCTGCTTCTTCATCCGCTGGACCCGGACCGCCGTGTGCTGCGGCGTCAGGTCGAGGGCCTCGGCGAGCTCGGCCCGGGTGAGCTCGCCGCAGGCCTCCAGCCACCAGAGCGCGAGCAGCTCCCGGTCGTCCGGGTCCAGCCAGCGGGTGGCCTCGGCGACCTCGCGGCGCTGGCCGGAGAGGCCGAGCCGCAGGATGGTGAGGTCGGTGAAGTCGGCCCGGGGGTCGGCGAGCTCCCAGGCCTCGTCGAGGCCGCCGACCGTGCTCTGCTGCTGACCGGTGAACCGTCGGCGGACCTGGTTCATGGTGATCGCGACCAGCCAGGAGCGGAACGACTCCGGGTCGCGCAGCCCGTCCAGGCCGTCCAGCGCGCGGATCATGGTCTCCTGGGCGACGTCGTCGACGTCGGCATGGCCGTTCAGCGCACGGCCGGCGACGTTGTAGACCAGCGGCAGCCAGGCGGCGACCAGCGCCTCCTGGGCCTGCCGGTCGCCCGCCTGGGCCGCCAGCACCAGGGTCGTCCCGGTCCTGCTCTGCACGTCAACGTTCATGGTCCGCACTCCGTCTTGCCGTCATCCGTCCGCCGTTGCCTCCTCGGAGACCTGGGGGAACTGCTCAGATAACAACAATGTGCGCAGAATCGGAAACCGGGGGTCGGAAACCGGGGGTTCGACCAGGGGCTCGACCGGGGGCCGGCGATCAGGACGGGGAGGCGAAGACCTGGGTCCACCAGGGGCCGCCGGAGCCGGTCTTCACGCCGACGCCGATCTCCTTGAAGGAGCAGTTCAGGATGTTGGCGCGGTGGCCGGGGCTGTTCATCCACGCGTCCATCACCGCGGCCGGGTCCTTCTGGCCGCGGGCGATGTTCTCGCCCCAGCTGCTCCAGCGGTAGCCGGTGGCCTCGATCCGGTAGTCGGCGTGCCGGCCCTCGGGGCTGGCGTGGTCGAAGTAGTTGCGGGCGGCCATGTCCTCGCTGTGGCCCTGGGCGGCGGCGGCCAGCCGGGGGTCGGCGGTGAGCGGTCCGCAGCCGTGCTGGGCGCGCTGGGCGTTGACCAGGTCCACGACCTGCTGGGCGTACTGGGCCGCGGTGCCACCGGCTGCGGTGCCGCTCGCCGGGGCGGCGGTGGTCCGGCCCGGGGACGCGGCGGCGCCCGTCGAGGCCTTGGGGGAGGTGCTCGGGGTGGCGCCGGAGGTCGGCTTGGCGCTCGTCGCACTCGCCGTGGCCGGGCCGGACGCGGTCGCGGTGGAGGCGCCGGCCGAGGGGCCCTGGCCGGCCGTGGTCGAGGTGGTGGGCGTCGGGGCGGCGGAGGCGGCGTGGGCCGGATCGCCGGCGGACGGGCTGTCGGTGGGCGCGGGCAGCGGATCCGGGGCGACGCCGCCGGCGCCGGGGATCTGGATCCCGTTGTGGTCCCCGGCCTCCGCCGCGATCTGCGGGTCGAGGGCCACCGTCCGCTGCCCGTCCCGGTCGCCGTAGACGACGTACCCGGCGCCGCCGAGCGCGGCGAGGACCCCGGTGCCCGCCACCGCGGCGGCCACGGCCAGCACCGGGCCGATGCCGCGCCGGCGACGACGGCCGCGACCCCGGTGCCGGTCGGCCGCACGGCGCGCCGCACGCCCGCCGCCGGAGCCCCCGGCGGCGGGGAGGATGGTCGTCCTGTCTTCGCTGTTCACCTGGGCACACTTCCTGTTCGGGTCGGCCGGTCCGGGTGCCGACACCTGGGAGACCCTCCGGCGGCGCGCCGATAACAGAAAGTACGAACGAATTTCCGATCCCCGGCCCGGAAGCCTGTCGGGGACCGCTCGGGGCGGCGGGCCCGGGCTCCGGGAGCCCGCTCAGCCGGCGGCGTCCGGCGCCATGTCGTAGGTCACGAACATCGTCCGGGTGGCGACCTGGTCGTACTTGCTGCGGGCCCGGTGGTTGTCGTCGGCGGTGATCCACCGCACGGCGTTCCAGCCGCGCTCCGCGGCGATCGCCCTCAGCCGGGCGAGCAGCGCGTCCACCGCGCCGCCGCCGCGCACGGCCGGGCTGACGAACAGGTCGTCCAGGAACCCGGCGACCGCGCCGTGCAGCGGCCGGACGAACGGACGGTAGTGCGCCAGACCGACCGGCGTGCCGTCGGTGTCGCGGACCAGCAGGCCCTCCAGCTCGTGCGCCGGGTCCGTGAGCCAGGACCAGACCAGCTCCGCCTTGGCGTCCGGGATCGGCACCCGGTAGAAGTCGCAGTACCCCCGGAACAGCTCGCGCCAGGCGGCGAACTCGGTGCTCTCGGGCGCTCCGACGCTCCAGCGGGCGTCGGTGGCGGCGGTGTGGGGTGTCATCTCGGCCTCCGGGGTCGGGTGGGGGCGGCGGCGCGGTGGTGGACCGCTGCGGCTGTCGCGTCAGCATGACGGTCCGTCGGGCCCCGGCAGATGGACGGTCCGGCCAAGAACCCCGCCCGCCCCACTACGCGGCGGAGCGGTCTCGGGCTGCGCCGGCTCCCCGCGTAATTCGTTTGACGTGGCACCGCGGCACCGCTGCACTGTGACGGGCGCCATGCCTCGTGGCGCCGAAATGCAGGGGAGGCAGCGGCACCGATGGAGATCCGTTCCACGACCGACGAGGACTTCGACGTCTTCGTCGACACGCTCCTCGCCGCGTTCGGGCGCTTCCGGGAAACCCCGACCGAGAGCGGCGCCAAGGCCTGGTGGTCGGCGCTCGAAATGGACCGCAGCCTGCTCGCCCTGACGGCGGACGGGCGGCCCGTCGGCACCGCCGGCGCGTACTCCTTCGAGCTCACCCTGCCCGGGGCGGTCCTGGTCCCGGCCGCCGGGGTGACCGCCGTCGGCGTGCTGCCCACGCACCGGCGCCAGGGCGTGCTGAGCGCGATGATGCGGCATCAGCTCACCGAGCTGCGGGCCCGCGGGGAGTTCCTCTCCGTCCTGCTGGCCTCCCAGGCCCTGATCTACCGCAGGTTCGGCTACGGGCCGGCGACCTACGCGGCGCGGCTGACGGTGCCGCGTCACCAGGCCGCCCTCGCCCGCCCCCGGGCGCGCGGCGCGGCCGACGCCCCGGCGACCGGCTCGGTCGAGCTGCTGCGGCGTGCCGAGTGCGGCGGGATCCTGGAGGAGGTCTACGACCGGTACCGCCGCGCACAGCCCGGCGCGCTGTCCCGGCCGCACCGCTGGTGGGCCCTGGGCGGCGGGCTGCCCCCGGTCGCTCCGGTGCCGCGCTACGTGGCCGTCCACCGCGACGCCGACGGCGTCCCGACCGGGTACGCCAGCTACTGGCGCGGCGAGGCCGACAGCTTGACGGTCGACGAGACCGTCGCCACCGACGACGCCGCCGCCACGGCCCTGACCCGGTTCCTGCTCGGACACGACCTGGTCGGCCAGGTCGTGTTCAAGAACTTCCCGCCCGAGCACCCACTGCGCTGGCAGCTCGCGGACTTCCGCGCCGGCCAGGTGAGCAACGACAACGACGCGCTCTGGCTGCGGCTGCTGGACGTCCCGCGTGCGCTGACCGCGCGCGGCTGGTTCGCGGACGGCGAGCTCGTCCTCGACGTCGACGACCCGTTCCTCGGCGAGCACGGCCGCTACCTGCTGACCGTCCGGGACGGCAAGGGCGACTGCGTCCCGACGGACCGGGAGCCCGACCTGTCCCTGGACATGAGCGACCTGGGCTCGATCTACCTCGGCGGCACCGCTCCGAGCGCGCTCGTCCGTGCCGGACACGTCGTGGCCCACCGTCCGGGCGCGGCCACGCTCGCCGACGCCCTCTTCCGCGCCGAGCGCCCCCCGCACTGCCTGCACTGGTTCTGACCCGCGCACACCGACCGGGGGCACACCGCCCTCCACCGGCCCCGCCCGCTGGAGGCGGGCCGGCCGCTCGCCCCCTGCGGGCGTGTGGCGCGCGCCGGCGGCGCCGGGGCGACCCCCCCCCCCCCCCGGGCCGTTTGTAACCCGCGCGGTGGAATGCGGCACCCGGCGCGGGGACGC
>NZ_JBHVWC010000091.1:18047-33393 GCF_042882445.1 Kitasatospora sp. NPDC058218
CGCCCACCGCGGCCCCCCCGGCCCCGCGCGCCGCCGCTCACCCCCCCGGCCCCGCGCGGCCCCCACCGGCGGCCCGGCCCCCCCCCCCCGGCGGGCGGGCCCCGCCGCCGCCACCCGCCGGCGCCCCACGCCCGCACCGGCTGCCTGTTCGAACCCTGCGCGGTCGAAGGCGGCACGCGGCGCGGATCCGCCGGCAGGGGCTCACGGGAAGGGCCGCGCCCTCGCCGGTCGAGGGTCGGCGCCCGGATCCGACGCGGTGCCCGCCGCGCCTCGAAGCCGTCGGCAACCCCGGGTCGACACCCTCCGGAGGATCGACCGGGCCGCGCGCCAGCCTCCGCCCCGACCTGCTCCGAGCGCCGTCCCGTCGGCAACCCCGGGGCGTGTCCTGCGATCCGGGGCGGGCCGCGTCGCCGATGCTGGAGCCTCCCCCGGGCTCCCGGCCGCCGGCCCCCGTCCGAGCCCGGTCCGCGCCCATCCGAGGAGCCCCCATGCTGCTCCGGCACCTGGCCCTGACCTCCCGCGCCGTGGCGGGCGAGCCCGGCCGCCGGGCCAAGACCACGCTCCTGGCGGACTGTCTGCGCGCACTCGGCCCGGCCGAGGCCCCGGCGGCGGTGGCCCTGCTCTCCGGCGAGTCCCACCGGCTGCGCACCGGCATCGGACCGGCCGCCCTTCGCGACCTGCCGCCCGCCGCCGCCGAACCGTCCTGGGGCGTCCGGGACGCCGAGCGGGCCCTGGAGGCCATCGCCGGGGTGCACGGCCCGGGTGCCCGGGCCGAGCGGCAGCGGCTGCTGGCCGAGCTGTTCGAGCGGGCCACCGACGTCGAGCAGGCGTTCCTGCGGGCGGTGCTGGTCGGCGAGCTGCGCCAGGGCGCGCTGGACGCGGTGGTGGCCGACGCCGTCGCCCAGGCCGCCGCCGTCCCGCCGGCGGCCGTGAGGCGGGCCCTGATGTTCCGGGCCTCGGCCCGCGCGGTCGCCGAGGCGGCGCTGACCGGCGGCGTGCCCGCGCTGACGGCGTTCCGGCTCCAGGTCGGCCGTCCCGTCCGGCCGATGCTGGCCGCCTCGGCGCCGGACGTCGGCTCGGCACTCGACCGGATCGGCCCGGCCGCGCTGGAGTGGAAGCTGGACGGCATCCGGATCCAGGTGCACCGGGACGGCGAGGACGTGGCGGTGTTCACCCGGAGCCTGGACGACATCACCGCCCGGGTGCCCGAGGTGGTCGAGGCGGCCCTGACCCTGCCGGTCCGTTCGGCGGTGCTGGACGGCGAGGCGATCGCGCTCGGCCCCGACGGCCGCCCCCGCCCGTTCCAGGAGACCGCCGCGCGGACCGCCTCCCGGCAGGATCCGGCGCGGCTGCGCACCGAAGTGCCGCTCAACGCCTACTTCTTCGACCTGCTGCACCGCGACGGAACGGACTTCGTGGACCGGCCGGGCCGGGAACGCTGGGCCGCCCTGGACGAGTCCGCGCCGGCCGCACTGCGGGTGGCGCGCACCGCGGTGACGGACCGCGAGGAGGCAGCGGCCTTCTTCCGGGACACCCTGGCCCTGGGCCACGAGGGCGTGCTGGCCAAGGATCCCGCGGCCGGTTACGCGGCCGGCCGGCGCGGCGCCGGGTGGATCAAGGTCAAGCCGCGGCACACCCTGGACCTCGTGGTGCTGGCCGCCGAGTGGGGCAGCGGCCGGCGGCGCGGCTTCCTCAGCAACCTCCACCTCGGCGCCCGGGCGGCGGGCGAACCCGGCCTCGGACCCTGGGTGATGCTCGGCAAGACCTTCAAGGGGCTGACCGACGAGACGCTCGCCCGCCAGACCACGGACCTGCTCGCCCGCGAGGTCGAACGCGACTCGTACACCGTGCGGGTACGGCCGGAACTCGTCGTGGAGATCGCCTTCGACGGCGTTCAGCGCAGCTCCCGCTATCCCGCCGGGCTGGCCCTCCGGTTCGCCCGGGTGGTCCGCTACCGGCCCGACAAGAGCGCGGACGAGGCGGACACCGTGGCCACCGTCCGGGAGATCGCCGCGGCGGAGGGGCTCGGACCGGCCCCCGAGTAGGACTGACGGACGATCAAACTCCCTTTGCCATAGCTTTGTTCACGTTACGAGTGGAATCGGCCATTCTGTGCGAGTGTGGCGACGCACCCTTCGTGTGCGACAGAGCGACGGCTAGGTTGACAAGGACAGCGGGGGGCGGCCGGCCCGGGCGATCCGGTGCCACACCACTGAGAGGTGTCCGTACATGCAGGTGAGCATCGACCAGGACCGCTGCTGCAGCTCCGGCCAGTGCGTCGTCACGGCGCCGGAGGTCTTCGAACAGGACGACCACGACGGGCTGGTGAGGCTCCGCGTGACCGTCCTGCCGCCGGTGCGGTTCGCCGACGTGCGGCTGGCCTCCGAACTCTGCCCGGGCGGCGCGATCACCGTCACCGAGGACGCCTCGGACAGGGACGGCGAGCAGACGGGCCCCACGACCGTCTAAGCCCTGCCCGATCCCAGGGACCGCGCCCACCACCCGGCCCGAGCCGCCTCCCGGCCACCGGTTGCCGCCTGCCGCCTGCCGCTCCGCCACGCGAGGAGACCCCACCTTGACGAGCACGCCCACCGCCCCCGCCCCCGCCCCGCTGCTGCCCGCCCCGCACGACGGCGGCTGCCCGTTCAGCCCGCCGCCCGCCTACACCGAGGCCGCCCGCGCGGGCTCCGTCACCCGCGCCGAGCTGCTGGACGGCTCCTCCTGCTGGCTGGTGACCGGCTACCCCGAAGTCCGCTCGGTGCTCTCCGACCGCCGCTTCAGCGCCGACATCCGGCGCCCCGAGTTCCCGTCCTTCTCCCCCGGACGGCGCGCGATCGCCGCCGCGAACCCCAACTTCCTCCGCCTCGACGACCCCGAGCACTCCCGGCTGCGCCGCATGGTCACCGGAGACTTCCTGGTCAAGCGGATCGAGGCGACGCGCCCGGAGGTCCAGCAGATCGTCGACGAGGCCCTCGACCGGATGACCGCCTCCGGCGGCCCCGCCGACCTGGTCAGCGGCTTCGCCCTGCCGGTGCCCTCCCTGGTGATCTGCCTGCTGCTCGGCGTCCCGTACGAGGACCGGCAGATGTTCCAGGACCTCAGCCGCCTCCTGATCAGCACCACGTCGTCGCAGACGGAGGTGCAGCGGGCCCAGACCGAGCTGCTCGACTACCTCGGCGGCCTCGCCGCGCAGAAGCGCCGCCGCCCCGGCGACGACGACATCCTCAGCCGGCTCGCCGCCCGCGACGACCTCAGCCTCCGGGAGATCGCCGCGACCGGCATGCTGCTGCTGGTCGCCGGTCACGAGACCACCGCCAACATGATCGCGCTCTCCACCCTCCTGCTGCTGCGCCACCCCGAGCAGGCCGCGCGGCTGGCCGACCCGGCGGCCGTCCCCGGCGCGGTCGAGGAGCTGCTGCGCCACCTCACCATCGTCCACATGGGCCTGCCACGACTGGCGGTGGAGGACGTCGAGCTGGGCGGCGTCCCGATCCGGGCCGGCGACGGGGTGATCGCGATGCTCTCCACCGCCAACCGGGACGAGGAGCTGTTCGCCACGCCCGGCCACCTCCCCGCCGACGAGCTGGACGTGGACCGGGACGCGCGGCGCCACCTCGCGTTCGGCTTCGGCGTGCACCAGTGCCTGGGCCAGCCGCTGGCCCGGGCGGAGCTGCAGATCGCCCTGGCCACGCTCTTCCGGCGGCTGCCCGGGCTGCGGCTCGCGGCGCCGGAGAGCGAGCCGGTCTTCCGCACCGACGCGTTCATCTACGGCCTGGAGGCGCTGCCGGTCGCGTGGTGAGACCGGCCGCCGGACCGGTTCGCCGTCCGCCACAGGCATGGCACGGGCGTGGCCGGGCAGGAGTGGTGACGCAGGCACCACCGGGCCCGGCCCGCCCGGTCGGCCGCGGCGCGAAAGGCCCCCGGGTTCGGTTGGCCGTGGGGCGGGCACCGAGGCAGGCTGGAAGGGCGAGACAGGAGCCCGGTCCGGCGGCCGGCCCGCGCCACGGCACGCCGTGGCGCCCTCGGGCGACCCCGGCCGGCCGAGGAGACGGAGCCCGCGATGACCGATATGAGCGCACGGTCCGAGGTGAGCGTCGATCGGGAGGAGGACGTCCGCGCGGCCGACCCCGAGGAGGGCATCACCTCGATGCAGAACCAGCACGCGCAGGACACCTCGCAGGCGGAGGGTGAGCCTCTGGAGGAGCCGGAGGCGTACAGCTGACCGTCCAGGACGAACGGATTCCCACGAGGCCGCCCGCTGCCCGGGCGGCCTCCGCGACCGCAGGTGTCGCTGCCCGGTCGGCGGCGGCGCGGCGGGGAAGGATGGGCGCATGAGCGAGCAGCAGCAGAGCGGAGCAGCGGCGCAGGGCGGACGAGCGATGGAGACGCCCGGGGATCCCCGGGCGTCCTGGGCCACCTGGACCACCCAGTCGATCATCAGCGGACCGGGCGGAGTCACCACCGCCGAGGTCGGCCCGATCTCCGGCGACCTCACCGTGCACACCACCTGGGTGGACGGCGAGGCCCGGCTGACCGTGCAGTACACCGGGGCACTGGACTGGTACACCGTGGCCGGCAGCCCGGTGCCGGCGGCGGACGAGATCACGGCGCGGGCGATCCACCAGGCGATGGTCAACACCGTGAAGACCGGACGCGGGGCCGGCGCCCCGCAGGCGCCCGGCATCTGAGCCCCGCACCTCGGGGTTCCGCTCCCCGACCGCCCGGCGCCGCCGGGCGGTCGGCCTTGCGTGTCCGGGAGCTGGTCGACGCCGGGACCGGGTCGAGGGGCCGTGCGCGGGACCCTCAGGGGCTCGCCTCGCCCGGCAGGGGCGGTGCCGCGGCGGTCCAGTACGCACCGTCCGCCGCGTGCCGGCGCTTGCGGAGGTCCTTCCGGACCTCACGGGCGAGCTTGCGGGTGTCGCGCCGGTTGACGGTGGCACCGATCCCCGCGCCGATCAGCAAGGGGATCAGTGACGGCAGACGGCGCAGCGTACTGCGGGTGAGCCGCTTGCGGACCTGCTGGCGGACCTCGGCGCCGAGCGCCATCGCGGCGAACCCGGCCGGCTTCACCAGCATCGTCGCGTCGATGCCCCGGCGGTTGGCCCACGCGGCGACGTAGGCGGACGCGCGCTGGGTGGTCGTGCCCTGCGCGGCGAGGCCGTAGACCTCGTGCAGTTCGGCGATCAGCTTGATCTCCACGGCCGCCACGGCGAGGGTCTCGGCGGCGATCTCCACCACCATCGCCGGCGGTACGGGCAGCATCGCCGTGGCGCCGACGCCCGCGCCGAGCGCACCGGAGGCCCGGCTGGCTCCGGTGACCAGCAGGTCGGCCAGCCGCTCGGGGTCGGCCGCGTCGGGGTGCTGGGCGCGCAGGGTGGCGAGGTCCCGTACCGGGATGCGCGGCGCCGCGTGCATCAGCTGGTCGGCGAGGGCCCGGCCCCCGTAGGCGGCACCCTTCGCGGCGGCCAACCCGCCGCTGCCGAGCCGGCGGGAGACGGAGCCGAGCAGGGCGGTGGCCCGGCTGCGGCCGCCCGCCCGGTACTCGGCGATCTGCCGGGCCGGCCCGCCCTCGACCGCGGGGGCGGGCCGTTCCAGCTCCTCGACGAGTTCGGCGAGTTCCTCGGCGACCTGTTCGGGGGCGGGGTCCGGCGGCCCGGAGCGTCCCGGTTTCCTGAAGATTGCCATGCTCTGCGGGTACCCGGTGGGCCGCGGTGGTACGCGCTATTCGGTGATCTCCACCCCGCGCCAGAAGGCCACCCGGCCGCGGACGTGCTCCGCCTCCGGCTTCGGGTCGTCGTAGTACCAGGCCGCGTCGGGGTTGCGCTGCCCGCCGACGTCCAGCGTGTAGTACGCGGCGGTGCCCTTCCAGCCGCAGACGGTGGTGGTGTCGGACGGACGCAGGTACTCGGTGCGCACGGATTCGGCCGGGAAGTAGTGGTTGCCCTCGACGACGGTGGTGTCGTCGCTCTGCGCGACGACCGTGCCCTGCCAGCTCGCTGTGGTCATGCGCCGATTCTGCCCGAGGGCCTGCCGGGGCAACCGCCCGGCCGGGGCGGGGAGCGGCGGCCGGCGGGGCGACGGAGGCCCGCGGTGCTACGGCAGTGGTTCGGCGTGCACCGGGAAGTGCGGGGACTGGTGGCCCCCGCTGGCGAGCATCCGGACCTCGCCCGAGTCGCTGATCTCGGCCCGGACGATGCCGCTGGCGTCCTCGTAGACGGGGTGGCCACCGGGACCGGTCGCGCTCGTGCGGGAGACCACGACGACGTCCTGCGGGGCCTGGGTGCCGGGGGTACCCGGGAAGGTCAGTGCGTAGCGGTTCGCGGGGTTCATCGCCGATCTCCTCGTCCCACCTGGTCCCGGCTGTGCCTGTTGTCCATGCTGTCCCTGTTGGTCTGCGCCGGACCGACCCGGCCGGCGGCTGCCCGCCACCGGATCAGGCGGCGGCCTTGGTCGTCCGGGCGGGCGCGCCGCGGACCTCCAGCTCGTCGAGCAACCGGGCGGTGGCCTCGGTGACGGCTTCCACGGCGCGGTCGAAGGCCTCCCGGTTGTGCGCCGCCGGGGCGCGGAACCCCGACACCTTCCGCACGTACTGGAGGGCGGCCGCGTGGAAGTCCTCGTCGGAGGCGTCCGGCGTCACGGGCGGTCTCAGCGTCTTGATACTGCGGCACATGACCCCAGTCTCGCGCGCGGGAGCGCCGCTGGCGACCCCCATGTGTCACCGGCCCGCCATGGGCAGCACCCGGTGGTGTCATCCGATCGGATTAGGATTTCGCACGAACGAATTGCCCTCCACCCTCGCCCCGTCCTGCTTCGCACCGGACTTCCGAGCGGCCCTCCCCGCGGTCGCCACCCGTCCCGCCCTGCTCCGCCCCGTCTTCACCGACCGCCCCGTCTTCACCGTCTTCACCGTCTTCACCGGCCCGATGACCGTGCCGGCCCCCTCCCCGCCCGGCTCCCGCCCGGGTGTCACCCCGGAGTCCCCCCTTGCCACTCGCGCTGGTCGCCCTGGCCGTCACCGCGTTCGCCATCGGCACCACCGAATTCGCCGCCATGGGGTTGCTGCCCCAGGTGGCCGACAACCTCCACGTCTCCATCCCGCAGGCGGGATGGCTGATCTCCGCCTACGCCATCGGCGTGGTGATCGGCGCCCCGCTGCTCACCGCCCTCGCGGCCGGACGGCCTCGCAAGGCGGTGCTGGTCGCGCTGGCCGGTCTGTTCGCGACCGGCAACCTGCTCTGCGCGATCGCGCCCGACTTCTGGTCGCTGGCCGCGGCCCGGGTGATCACCGGACTGCCGCACGGCGCGTTCTTCGGCGCCGGGGCGGTGGCGGCCGCCGAACTGGTCGCCCCGCACCGGCGGGCCCGGGCGGTCGCCGTGATGTTCTCCGGTCTGACCGTCGCCAACATCATCGGGGTGCCGGCCGCCACCCTGCTCGGCCAGCACCTCGGCTGGCGGGCCACCATGCTGGTGGTGGTCGCGATCGGCGCACTCGGCACCGTCGCCATCGCGCGGCTGGTGCCCCAGCTGCCCTCCCCCGCGCACTCCGGGCTCCGGCACGAGGTGAGCGCGTTCCGCAGCGGGCAGCTCTGGCTGGCCCTGGCCACGGTGGTGTTCGGGTGCGGCGGCTTCTTCGCCTGCTACAGCTACATCACCCCGCTCCTCACCGAGGTCTCCGGCTACGCGACCGGGTCGGTGACGCTGGTGCTGGCGCTCTTCGGCGTCGGTATGACGATCGGCAACGTGCTGGGCGGCTTCGCCGCCGACCGCGCGCTGCGCCCGACCGTCTGCGCCGCCTTCCTGCTGCTCGCCGCCACCCTGGCGCTCTTCGGGGTGACCGCCCGCACCGAGTGGTCGGCCGCCGTGACGGTGGTGCTGGTCGGGCTCTTCGGCTTCGCGATCGTCCCGGCCGTGCAGACCCTGGTGCTGCAGAAGGCGCGCAACGCGCCGACCCTGGCCTCGGCGACGGTGCAGGGCGCGTTCAACCTGGCCAACGCCCAGGGCGCCTACTTCGGCGGACTGGCCCTGGACGCCGGGCTCGGCTGGACGTCGCCCACGCTGGTCGGTTCGGGGCTGGCCGCCTCGGGTGCGGTGATCGCGCTGATCGCCTGGGCAGCCGACCGGCGACGACCGGACCCGGTCGGCCCCGGCACGGTGCCGGTGTCCGTGCCCGGCCCCGCATCCGCTCCTGAATCCGCGTCGACATCGGCATCCGCATCCGGCCGGGACGAACCCGTGCCCGCCGGGGGGTCGGGCGCCGAGGCGCGCGCCCACGGCTGATCGCCGGCCGGTCCTGGCGCCTCCGTCGGCCGCCGCTTCGTCGCGACGCTCCGGCGCGGTGCCGGGAGCCCGTCACGACCCGGCCGGCGGTACCGGGTGGGCCCGGGCACGTCGAGCCCGGCGCAGCCGGTGCCGGTGTGCCGACGACCGTGCCCGCCGGGAGGTCAGCGGGGAGCGGGCCGCGAACCGGCGGCGTTGACGAAGCCGGTCCCGACGGTGCCCCCCGGGGCGCCGTCGGCGGACCGGACGGCGGAGAGGCCGCGGAACTCGTCGACGGCGACGTGGTGCGTGCCGGCGCGCGGATAGGTCACCCGGATCGAGTCGGCGGTGGTCAGCGCGGAGGCGCCGAGGGCGGTCAGCATGAGCACCCGGTGCCGCGGCGAGTCCGTGACGTCCTCGATGACCTGGAAGCGGTCACCCCGGGTGTCGGTGACCATGACCGCCCCGGGACAGCTGCCGGTGAGCATCATCGTGACGACCAGGGCGTCCCCCTGGGCGACCGGGGCGAGCACGGGCAGGACGGCCTCGGTGCTGGAGTCCGCCTGCTGGTCGGAGGCGGTCCGGGAGATCCAGGACGGGCCCTCGGCACCGGTGTGCCCCGTGGCCGGCAGCGGGCCCGGGGCCGGGCGGGGGGCCTCGTCGTCGGCCGGGCAGGTGGACGCGTCCGCGGAGTGAGCGGCCGGCGCGTGGACGGTCAGCAGGCCGAGCGTGGCACCGGCGCCGAGCGCCGCGCCGAGCAGCAGGCTGAGCGCGTGGCTCCGAAGCCGGCTGCGGCCCCGGGGCGGCGCGGGCGACCGCTCGACCGACCGGGGGACGGCAGCGGCAGCCTGCACCAGGGCCGGCCCGGAGATCTGTCCGGAGGTCTGCTCGGGGTTCGGCACGGGGCCGGTGGGCACCGCGCCCACCGCGGCGGTCCACCGGCGGTGCCACTCGGCCTCGTCACCGCCGCAGGCCCGGACGAAAGCCCTGGTCGTGGGCCAGGACGGCAGGCGTGAGCCGGAGGCCGCCTCGTAGAGGGTGGTGTGGGAGATGGACCCGGCCGTCCTCGCCATGATGCGGAACGAGGGCTGGCCCGCGTCCAGCCGCAGCCGGCGCAGGTCCGTGGCGAGGCGCTCGGCCGCGGTCGGCGCCTGCGACGCCCCCTCGGGTTTGGACTTCTGCTCTGTCACGGTGCCCCCCGTTGTCAGATGTCAGATCCTTCGGCGACCACTACTCCTTGTCGCGTACAGATCATAGCGACGCGTGACCGGAGAGCTACGTGATCGGTCGAATCCCGGGCGGGGGACGGGCGTTCGGCCTGGACGGCGGCCGGTGTCAGCTGTTGTCAGCTTGCGTCAGACGCTGTCGAACAGCCCGGCCGGTCGGGTCAGCTGGCTCCACCGCCCCGGACCGCGGGGCGGTGTGGAGCTCGATCGGACACCCGGTCGGACAAGGAGAATCGCGATGGGCAAGGGCATCCTCGGCAAGCTCGGGCGGCGTGGAGCGGCGGCGGCAGCCGTGCTGGCACTGGCGGCGGGCGGGGTCGGCCTGTCGACGGGCAGCGCGTCCGCCGTCGGGTGGTACTACCTCAACAACCACCCCACCGGCCACGGGGTGGGTGTCTACTCGCAGCCGTACTCGTGGGCGAGCAAGACCACCGGCGACCTGAACTCGTTCTCGTGGTCCGGCGACGCGGTCGACATGCGGTGCTGGATCCGGGGCGAGAACATCAACAACCAGGGCAACGTCTGGTACCGGGTGCAGGCCGTGTACTCCGGCAGCTACGGCTACTGGTACGGGACGGCCTACGTGTACGGGGCCTACACGGACGGCAACTGGAACTTCCACGTCCCGACCGTTCCCGAGTGCTGACAGCCCGATGATCCGGTGCGCCCCGCCCGTGAGCCCGGGCTCACGGGCGGGGCGCACCGGGCCGGCGCTCCGGCGGCCCCGGCCTCCTCGACCGTCGGGCGCCGCGAACCGCCCGGCTGATCACTCGTCCGACAGGCCCTCGGCCGTCGGGCGCTTCACCGGCTCGATCTCCCGGTGGGCGTCGGCCAGGAGCCGGTAGCCCTCGCCGTTGAAGGTGATTCCGGCCCGCTCCTCCTCGGTCAGCTCGCGCCGGACCTTGGCCGGGACCCCGGCGACCAGGCAGGCCGGCGGAACCTGCATGCCCTGCGGTACGACGGCGCCGGCCGCGACCAGCGAACCGGCCCCGATCCGGGCACCGTTCAGCACGGTGGAGTTCATCCCGACCAGGACGTCGTCCTCGATCACGCAGCCGTGCAGGACGGCGTTGTGGCCGACCGAGACCCGCTCACCGATCACCAGCGGAAAGCCCAGGTCCGCATGGAGGGTGCAGTTGTCCTGGATGTTGCTGCCCGCACCGACCGTGATCGACTCGGCGTCGCCCCGGATCACCGCGCCGTACCAGAGGCTCGCTCCGGCGGCGACCGTGACCGACCCCACCACGACCGCATTGGGTGCGACGAAGGCCGTCGGGTCGACGTCGGGCACCCGGCCCCCGACTGCGGCGATCAGCGGCTCTGCCATGTCTCGTCCTCCTGACGACCCGTGCCCATCATGTGCCGGTCATGATGGCACCCTCCGCTGCCGTGACCACCGAGTGCCCCCGGCGAGAGCGTGCGGCCGACGGACCCGGGCCGTCAGCGGACCGGGCCGGTGGTCGCGAAGGCACCGGCCGCCGGTCCGGCACCGGCCGACGACGGGGCGGCGGCCGGCGGGCGGGTGTCACAGAGCCCGGCGGCGACCAGGTTCTCGTAGGCCGCGTTGGCCGCCGGCAGGTCGGACAGGTCGTACATGTTCAGCGAGGCCGTGAACTGTCGCCGCCCGTCCGCCGTGCCGTACATCAGGGTGTTGTAGCCCGGGATTCCGCCACCGTGCCCCCAGTACTCGCCGCAGGCCGTCGCCGTCCGCTGGAGGCCGAGGCCGTACTCGGACCCGCTCTGCGGGGAGGTCCGCTTCATCTCGGCCAGTTGGGCCGGGGCGAGCAGCCGGCCGCCGAGCAGGGCGGAGACGAACCGGGCGAGGTCGGCCGTGGTGGAGATGCCGGCACCGGCCGCACCGGCCATGCTCGGGTCGAGCAGGGTGACGTCCGCCGGACCGGTGGCGAGCTTGTAGTAGCCGTGCGCGTGCGGGCCCGGGATGAAGGGCGAGTTGAGCGGCATCGAGGTGCCGGTCAGCCCGAGCGGGCGGATGATCCGGCGCTGCACCTCGTCGGCCCAGCTGCGGCCGGTGATCCGCTCGATCAGCATCCCGACCACGATGTAGTTGGTGTTGGAGTAGTGCCAGCCCTGCCCGGGCGCGAAGTACACCGGGTGCTTCGTGGCGATGTCGACGAGTTCCTGCGGCGCGTAGGGGCGCCAGCGGCCGGTGTCGAGCCACTCCTGCAGGGTGGCCGGGTCCTCCTCGAAGGAGAAGGACGGATCCTCGGTGTAGTTGAACAGGCCGCTGGTGTGGCCCAGCAGTTGGCGGACGGTGATCTCCCGGCCGTTCGGCACCACGCCCGGCAGACGGCTCTCCACCGGGTCGTCCAGGCCGATCCGGTGCTCGGCGACGAGCTGGAGGGCCACCGTCGCGACGAAGGTCTTGGTGACGCTGCCGATCCGGAACCGGCCGTCGGCGGGGGCCGGAGCCCCGGTGGCGAAGTCGGCGGTGCCGGCCGCGCCCTTCCACACGGGGCGCCCGCGCTCGCCGACCAGCCCCAGCGTGGCCGAGGCGCCGCCCTTGGTCACCAGGCCGCGCACGGCCGCGTCCAGCGCCGACCGGTCGACCCGCTCGGCGGCGCCCCCGGCGGCCGTAGCGTCGCCGGCCGCCGACAGCGTGGTCGCGGGCGCCGCGCCCTGGGCGCCCGCGACCGGAGCCAGAGCACCGACCAGACCCGCGCCGGCGAGCGCGACCGCCACCGCCCTCGCGGCCAGGCCGCGCCGGCGCCCGCCCCTCTCCCCCGCGCCCTCCGGGCCCGTCCGCTCCGCCCCGCCCGCCTGATCCCTCGTCGTTCCCGTCATGCCCCGCCCCTCCCGTGTCCGACCGGGCGGATCGTCCCAACTGCCGCCCGATTCCCGTCGACTGACACTCTGACAGGAAGATCCGGCACGAACGTCACCCCCAGGTCCGGACCGGCTCCACCCCTGGTGCGATCTTCTTCCGGCGTGTCGCTCCGCCTCAGGTCGAACAGAACCCTGACGGGCCCCGGGGGTGGGCCTACGACCGGGGTCGGAGGCCCACCGCGCGGCGGACTCAGACCAGCGGGGCCTTGACCCGCAGCACCTCGATGAACGCGCGGATCCAGGCCGGGTGGTCGGGCCAGGCCCGCGCCGAGACGACCACACCGTCGACGACCGCCTCGCCGTCGACGTACTCGGCACCCGCGGCGGCCACATCGGGCTCCAGCGCCGGGTAGGCGGCGCTGCGCCGGCCGCCGAGCACCCCGGCGGCGGCGGTGATCAGCGGGCCGTGGCAGATCTGCGCCACCGGCTTGTCGGCCTCGAAGAAGTGCCGGACGATCCGCTTCACGTCCGCGTCGTTGCGCAGGTACTCGGGGGCGCGGCCGCCGGGGATGACCAGCGCGACGTATTCGGCCGGATCCACGTCCGCGAGGGCGAGGTCGGCGGGCCAGGTGTAGCCGGGCTTCTCGGTGTAGGTGTCGTAGCCCTCGACGAAGTCGTGGACCACGAACTGGAGCTTCTTCTTCGTGGGCGCCGCGATGTCGACCCCGTAGCCCTCCTCCAGCAGCCGCTGGTAGGGATAGAACACCTCCAGCGACTCCGCGGCATCACCGGTGACGAGCAGGACCTTCGATGTCATCGCCGACATCCCTCCACATGATCGACCGTCAGACATGGTGCAGGCCCGGGCCGGTGGCGACCGGCGCGGGCCTGGAACAACCTCCCGCACCCGGCTGCACCGGCGCAACAGGGCGCACCGGTCGCACGCCAGGCGCGCGGCCGGCGGCACGCGCCTGGGAAGGCGAGTGCACGCCGGTTCCATGGCGCCCCACGCCCCCCTTCGGGCGGACGACGGGAGTTTGCCGACGGACCCTAGAATCCCAGGTGCCCAGGCCAGCCCCCCGAAGGGAGTCCGCACGATGTCGGACCGCACGACCTACCTCGTCCTGCCCGGCTACCAGAGCTCGGGGCCCGCGCACTGGCAGACCCGGTGGGAGGAGTCCGACCCGGCGGCGTTCCGGCGCGTCCAGCAGGCGGACTGGGACCACCCGGACCCGGACTCCTGGGTGACCACCCTCGACACCGCGATCGCCGCCGCGGCGGCCGACGGACCGGTCGTCCTGGTGGCCCACAGCCTCGGCTGCGTCGCGGTGGCCCGCTGGGCGGCCTCGGCCCCCGCCGGCCGGACCGCCGCCGTCCGGGGTGCGCTGCTGGTCGCACCCGCCGACATCGACAACGCCGACGTCCCCGCGCTCGTGGGCTTCCGACCGGTGACCCGGGAACGCCTCCCCTTCCCCTCACTGGTGGTCTCCAGCACCGACGACCCCTGGGTCACCGCCGAGCGCGCCCGCGGCTTCGCCGAGGCGTGGGGCGCCCGGTACGTGGAACCCGGCGCCTACGGGCACCTCAACTCCGACTCCGGGCTCGGCGACTGGCCGCAGGGGCGCGAGCTGCTCGCCGAGCTCTGACGGCGGGGCGGGGTTCCGCACGCCCGCCGCGATCGGGACCGGGGGCAGCGGGCGGTGGTGTGGTGCCGGGCCGCCCGATCGCCGCCCTGGCAGGATGACGGCATGGAACGTGTACTTGGAATCGGTGGCTACTTCCTGCGGGCCGACGACCCGGCGGCCCAGAGCGCGTGGTACCGCGACTTCCTGGGCCTGGACGCCGACGAGAACGGCCTGTGGCACCCGGCGGCCGGGCCGACGGTGTTCGCGGCGTTCGAGTCCGGGACCGACTACTTCGGCTCCCGCGCCCAGCGGACCATGCTCAACTTCCGGGTCCGCGACCTGGACGCGATGCTCGCACAACTGCGCGCCAAGGGAGCGGACGTGGCCGAAGGGACGCAGGACATGGCGGGCGTCGGTCGGTTCGGCTGGGTCACCGATCCCGAGGGCAACCGGATCGAGCTGTGGCAGCCGGCCTGACCGCGTACCCGACGTAGGCGGTGGCGTGCCCGGGGGGGCACTTCGGCGAGCCCGTCACCGGACCGGGGGCAGGTACCGCCACCGGCCCGGGCGGTGTCCTCAGCCCAGCCCGGCCGCGTGGGCGGTGAGGGTGAGCAGCGCCGCGTTGCCGGCCGCGCCGGCCGCCGTGGCGGACAGGAAGCGGGCCGCGGTGCCGTCGCGGAGCGGGCTGAGGACGATCGCGAGGAAGAAGCCCGGCATCGTCCAGAGCGCCACCGTCCACTGCCGCAGGGCGCCGGCCGGACCGGCCCGGCCCCGCAGTTCGCAGGCGGCGGCGAGGGCGAGCGGCAGGTAGAGCGCGAGGTACCCGACGGCGGGCCAGAGCACGGCGGGGACCTCGGGGGCGGAGTGCGGCATGCTCCCATCCTCCGCCGGGTGGTCCGGCCGACGCATGAGTACCGGTACTCAGTCCGCCCTCTCCCCGGCGCGTGGCCGCCGACTCCCCCCATGGTTCTGGGATAGGCCCGCGTTCGCTCGGCGGAGCAGAATCGGTTGCACACCGACTCCCTTGGAAGGGCACTAAATTGATGAACCGTCTGTCCCGACCGCTCGCCGTCGCTTTCCTCGCCGCCGCCGCCCTGGTCGGCGGGGCCGGGGCCTCCCAGGCCGCCACGGTCGACCTCTCGGCCCACGGGCCGCTGGTGGTCGACCAGCCCGCCTACGAGCAGCTCAGCGCCAGCCGGTGCGACGTCGAGTACACCGTGGCCTACTACAGCTACCGCACGCACGGCTACCCCGAGCTGGAGTCGATGCTGCACGCGGAGAAGACCTACGCACTCTGCCAGGCCTCGGGCTGACCCGGCCACCGGGCCGAAGGCCCGGTGCCCGAGCCGCCCGAGGCGCACCCGGACGGCACCGGGTGCACCGCACCCCTGGACGGCGCAGGCAGCGGACCCGCCCCTCGGGGGTCGGGGGGGGGGGGGAATGGCCCGGGCCGGG
>NZ_JBHVWC010000092.1:0-33164 GCF_042882445.1 Kitasatospora sp. NPDC058218
ACCATCCACCCCACCCTCCGACGCCACCACGGCCACCACTTCCCCCACGCCCTCGCCCACACCCACACCCACGGACTCACCCCCACCACAACCACCCCGGCCACGGCCAACACCCCCACCCTCCCCACCTACCCCTTCCAACACCACACCTACTGGATCGACACCCCCACCAACACCGGCGACGCCACCACCCTCGGCCTCCACCACACCACCCACCCCCTCCTCCGAGCCACCGTCACCATCGCCTCGGACGGTGGACTGCTGGCCACCGGCCGCCTCTCCATCACCGAGCAGCCCTGGCTCGCGGACCACGCGGTGCTCGGCACGGTGATCGTGCCGGGCGCGGCACTGGTGGACCTGGTGCTGCACGCGGCGGACGCCGCCGGCTGCGACACCGTCGAGGAGCTGACCCTGGAAACCCCGCTGGTCGTGCCGGAGGCGGGCGCCGTACGGATCCAGGTGATCGTGAGCGCGCCCGACGAGCAGGGGCGCCGGCCGGTCGGGGTGCACTCCGCCGCAGGGGCGGACGCCACCGAGGGCTGGGTCCGCAACGCCACCGGCTTCCTCGCCGTGGGCGACGCCGCCCCGCCGGTCGAGCCGGCGAGCGCCTGGCCGCCCGTCGGCGCGGAGCCGCTGGAACTGGACGGCGTCTACGCGGGGCTGGCCGCCTCGGGGTATGAGTACGGGCCGGTCTTCCAGGGCCTGACGGCCGCCTGGAGTGACGGTGAAAGCCGTTATGCCGAGGTCGAGTTGCCCAAGGAGACCGAGGTCGACGGCTTCGGCCTCCACCCGGCCCTGCTGGACGCCGCGCTGCACGCCATGGGGCTCGCCCGGGAGTCGGACGGGGTGCGGCTGCCGTTCGCCTGGTCCGGCGTGCGGCTCCACGCGACCGGAGCCACGGCGGCGCGTGTGCGGATCGCCCCGGCCGGGACGGACGCCCCGAATGCCGTGACGATCACCCTGACCGACGCCACCGGTGCCCCGGTCGCCACGGTGGAGGCGCTGAGCACCCGTCGGATCAGCGAGGAGCAGGTGGCCGCGCTGCGCACCACCGGCAAGGACGACCCGCTGTTCTCCGTCGAGTGGATCGCCGACCCGGCCGCCCGGGGCGCGACCGTCGACCGGGGCGGCTGGGCGGTGCTCGGCACCACCGAGCACCCCGACCTGGACGCCCTGGCAGCCACCGGTCCGGCCCCCGAGCTGGTCCTGCTGCCGGTCCGCACCACCACCGTCACCGACCCCGCCGAGACCCCGGCGGCCGTGCGCGAGGTGCTGGCCGACACCCTCGCCACCCTCCAGGACTGGCTCACCGACGCCCGCTACGCCGACTCCCGACTGGCCGTGGTGACCAGCGGCGCCGTCGCGGTCCGACCCGGTGAGCCACTGGACGCTCTGACCACCGCCCCGCTGTGGGGTCTGGTCGGCAGCGCCCTCGCCGAGAACCCGGACCGCTTCGCCCTGGCCGACGTGGACGGCGACCCGGCGGCGTGCGTCCCCGGGCTGCTGTCCGGCGAGGAGACCCGCGTGGCGGTGCGCGACGGCGTGACGTACGTGCCGCGGATGACCCGGCTCGCGCCGGGCACCCGGACCGTCGCGCCGATGGCCGAGGGCACCGTGCTGATCACGGGTGCGACCGGCACCCTGGGCCGGCTGGTGGCCGAGCACCTGGTGACCGAACACGGCGCCCGGCGGCTCGTGCTGACCAGCCGGAGCGGGCTGCGCGCCGAGGGCTCCGCCGAACTCGTCGAGCGGCTGGCCACGTTGGGCGCCGAGGTGACCCTGGCCGCCTGCGATGTCGCCGACCGGACCTCGCTCACCGAGCTGCTGGCCGAGATCCCCGAGGAGTACCCGCTGACCGCGGTGTTCCACGCGGCCGGCGTGCTGGACGACGGCGTGCTGTCCGGCCTCACCCCGGAGCGGATCGAGCCGGTGCTGCGGGCCAAGGCGGACTCCGCCTGGCTGCTGCACGAACTCACCGCCGCCCACGACCCGGCCCACTTCGTCCTGTTCTCCTCGATCGCCGGTGTGCTCGGCAGCGCCGGTCAGGCCAACTACGCGGCGGCCAACCTCTTCCTCGACGCCCTCGCCGCCCACCGTCACGCGCTCGGCCGCCCGGCCGTGTCGATCGCGTGGGGACGCTGGGCGCAGACGAGCGCGATGACGGCAGCGCTCGACGAGGCCGACCTGGCCCGGATGGCGCGCGGCGGTCTGCGTCCGATCGGCGCGGCCGAGGGCCTCGCGCTGCTGGACAGCGCCCTTCGCCAGGACCGGGCCGCGGTCGCCGCCACCCGCTTCGACCAGGCCGCCCTGCGGTCCGGTGTCGTGCCACCGCTGCTGCGCGGCCTGGTCCGGGTGCCCGCCCGGCGTCAGGCGGAAGCGGGCGGCGCAGCGGCCCTCCTGCAGCGGTTGGCCGCGCTGCCGGAGGCCGAGCGGGAGTCGGCGCTGGGCGAGGTGGTGCGCCTCCAGGTGGCGACCGTGCTGGGCGGCGGATCGGCCGACTCGGTACCGGAGGACCGCAAGTTCAAGGAGCTGGGCTTCGACTCGCTGGCCGCCGTCGAGCTGCGCAACCGGCTCGGCGCGACCTTCGGCCGCAAGCTCCCCGCCACCCTGGTCTTCGACCACCCCACCCCGCAGGCGATCACCCGGTTCCTGCTCGCCGGACTGGTGCCGGCCGAGTCGCAGCAGTCGCCCGTGATCGCCGAACTCGACCGGCTGGAAGCGGTACTGGCGCGGCTGACACCCGACGAGCAGCGCGACAAGGAGATCACGGTCCGGCTGCAGACGGTGCTGGCGCAGTGGACCGCCGAGCACCGCGCCGGCCCCGAGACCGAGGAGTCGGTGGCCGACCGCATCCAGGACGCCAGCACCGACGAGGTTCTCGCGTTCATCGACAACGAGCTCGGACGGAGCATGCAGTCATGAGTACCGCCGCCGGAACGACCGGGACCAGGGAAGAGAAGCTGGTCGAATACCTCAAGTGGGTCACGGCCGATCTCCACAAGGCCCGTAGCCGGATCCTGGAGCTGGAGTCCGGACTCGGCGAGCCGATCGCCGTCGTCGGCATGGCCTGCCGCTTCCCCGGCGGGGTGCGCTCACCCGAGGAGCTGTGGCGGCTCGTCGCGAACGGGGAGGACGCGGTCGGCGGCTTCCCCGCCGACCGCGGCTGGCCGGCGGACCTCTACGACCCCAACCCGGACCACCCCGGCACCTCGGTCGCCGACCAGGGTGGATTCCTCTACGACGCCGCCGAGTTCGACGCACGCTTCTTCGGGATGTCGCCGCGCGAGGCGCTCGCCACCGACCCGCAGCAGCGCCTGCTGCTGGAGACCGCGTGGGAGACCTTCGAGCACGCGGGCATCGTCCCGGCCGGGCTGCGGGGCAGCCGGACCGGGGTCTACGCGGGCGTGATGTACGACGACTACGGGGCCCGACTGCACCCGGCCCCGGACGGGTACGAGGGGATGGTCGGCAACGGCAGTGCGGGCAGCGTGGCGTCCGGCCGGGTGTCGTACACCTTCGGCTTCGAGGGCCCGGCCGTGACCGTCGACACCGCGTGCTCCTCCTCGCTGGTCGCCCTGCACCTCGCCGTCCAGGCGCTGCGCAACGGCGAGTGCGACCTCGCACTCGCCGGCGGCGTGACCGTGATGGCGACACCGGGGATCTTCATCGAGTTCAGCCGGCAGCGCGGCCAGTCGCCGGACGGCCGCTGCAAGTCCTTCTCCGCGGAGGCCGACGGTGCCGGCTGGGCGGAGGGCGTGGGCCTGCTGTTGGTCGAGCGGCTGTCGGACGCCCGCCGCAACGGCCACCAGGTACTCGCGGTGGTACGCGGTACGGCGGTCAACCAGGACGGTGCCAGCAACGGCCTCACCGCCCCCAACGGCCCTTCCCAGGAACGCCTGATCCGTCAGGCCCTCGCCGACGCCCGCCTCCGCCCGTCCGACGTGGACGTGGTGGAGGCGCACGGCACCGGCACGACCCTGGGTGACCCGATCGAGGCGCAGGCGCTGCTGGCCACCTACGGGCAGGAACGTCCGGCCGAACGGCCGCTGTGGCTCGGCTCGTTGAAGTCCAACATCGGCCACGCCCAGGCCGCGGCCGGTGTCGCCGGGATCATCAAGATGGTCATGGCGATGCAGCACGCCGAGCTGCCGAAGACCCTGCACGTCAACGAGCCCTCCCCGCACGTCGACTGGACGGCGGGCGCGGTCGAGCTGCTGACCGAGGCGCGACCCTGGGAGGTGGCGGACGGACGTCCGCGCCGGGCCGGCGTGTCGTCCTTCGGCATCAGCGGCACCAACGCGCACATCATCCTGGAGGAGGCGCCCGCGGCCGAAACCGCGACCGTCGAGGCGTCCGGCCTCCCAGTGGTGTGGCCGCTGTCGGCGAAGTCGGAGCCCGCGCTGCGCGACCAGGCCCGCCGGCTCCTCGACTGGCTCACCGAGCACCCGGACGCGACCGAGACGGACGTCGCGCACTCGCTGACCACCGGCCGTTCGCTACTCGACCACCGGGCGGTCATCCTGCCCGGCGAGCGGGCGGAGGCGTTGCACGCCCTGGCGGAGGGGACGCGCCACCCGGCTGTCGTCACCGGCAACGCAGCCCACCCCGGTAAGCTCGCCTACCTCTTCACCGGCCAGGGATCCCAGCGAGTCGCCATGGGCGAGGAGTTGTACACCACCTTCCCCGTCTTCGCCGCCGCCTACGACGAGGCACTCAGCCACTTCGACCCGCAGCTGCGCGACATCATCGCCACCAACCCCGACGGGCTGCTCGACACCACACTCCACACCCAGCCCGCCCTGTTCGCCCTGGAGACGGCCCTGTTCCGCCTCCTGGAGCACCACGGCCTCACCCCGGACTACCTGGCCGGGCACTCGATCGGCGAGATCGCCGCCGCCCACTGCGCCGGCGTCCTCTCCCTCACCGACGCAGCGAAGCTCGTCAACGCCCGCGCCCGCCTCATGCACAGCACCGACCAAGGCGCCATGGCCACCCTCCAGGGCATCGAGACCGACGTCCTCCCCCACCTCACCGACGCCCTCACCATCGCCGCCATCAACTCCGCCGACGCGGTGGTCGTGGCCGGAGACGTCGACGCCGTGCACGCCCTGGCCACGCAGTGGAAGGAGCAAGGCCGCAAGGCCAAGATCCTCAACACCCGCCACGCCTTCCACTCCCACCACATGGACCCCATCCTCGACGAATTCCGCGCCGTCGCCGAGTCGTTGACCTACCACGAGCCCACACGTCCGATCATCTCCACCCTGACCGGCGAATTGGCCCAGGAGCTCACCGAACCCTCCTACTGGACACGCCAGTTGCGCGAATCCGTCCGCTTCCACGACGCCCTCACCACCCTCCACGACAACGGCGTCACCACGTACGTGGAACTCGGCCCCGACGCCACCCTCACCACCCTCACCCGCACCACCCACCCCGACGCGGCCACAGCAGCGGTCCTCGTGCCGAACCGCCCCGAGGCGCACACCGCCCTGGCCGCCGTCGCCACCGCCCACACCCACGGCCACCCCGCCACCTGGCCCACCACCGGCACCCACACCAACCTCCCCACCTACCCCTTCCAACACCAGACCTACTGGCTCCAGCCCCGCGCCGCGAGCGTCGCCGCGGCAGCCGACGGCGCGCTGTGGGAGGCGGTCACGCAGGGAGACGAGGAGGCCCTGGCGGAGCTGCTGACACTGGACACCGAGCAGCGCAAGGCGATGTCCGCCGTACTCCCCGCGCTGTCCGACTGGCTGAACGCCGTCATGGCCCCGGCCCTGGCCGCCGACGCCCACGACCCGGACTGCGGGTCCGACGGGACCGGGGACGACTGCCCCACCGTGCCCTCGCTGCGCGAGCGGCTGGCCGGCGCGTCCGCGGAGGAGATCGGCCGGGTCCTCCTGGAGACCGTGCGGCGCTACGCCGCCATGGTGCTCGGTCTCGACTCGGCGGAGGACGTCGACCCACTGCTGGACTTCCTGGAACTCGGGCTCTCCTCCTTCACCGCGATGGAGCTGGCGACCCGTCTGCGGGAGGACGGCCTGGAGCTGGACCCCGTGGCCATCTACGACCACCCGACGCCCGGCGAACTCGCCGAGCACCTCCGCACCTCACTGTGAACCCGAACGCCACCTGCCATCAGCACGCAAGGAGTAACAACCAATGAGTGACCCGATCATCATCGCGGGCGGCGGCCCCGTCGGCCTGATGCTGGCGTTCGAACTCGGCCGGCAGGGTGTGCCGTCCGTCGTCCTGGAGGCCCGGCCGGACCACTACGAGGACGAGCGGGTGGGCACCTTCCACTCGCGGCTGGTGGACGTGTTCACCGAGCGGGGCCTCATGGGCGCGCTCGGCGAGGCGCCGCGCTGGCCGGCGGTGCACTTCGGCATGGTCTGGCTCGACCTCACCCGACTGCCCGAGGAGTACAACCTGCTGGTGGCGCAGACCGGCGTGGAGCGGCTGCTGGAGGAGCGTTCGGCCGCGCTGGGCGCCGATCTGCGCCGCGGCCACCGCGTCACCGGCTTCAGCCAGGACGAGGCAGGCGTGACGGTGCAGGTCGAAGGGCCGGACGGCGCGGCGTACGAGCTGCGCGGCGCCTATCTGGTGGGAGCGGACGGCGTGGACAGCACGGTCCGGCGCCTCGCGGGCGTCGAGGTGAGCCGCTCCGGCAAGTCCTGGTACGGCATCCTGGGCGACTTCGCCTCCTACGACGGCGAGTTCGACGCCGGGGTGCGCCCGGGTGGGGTGTTCGGGGCCCTGCCCGAGCGCTCGGAGCGCGGCTACTGGCGGCTGCAGACGCTGGAGTTCGACCAGGACGGGCCGCCGGAGTCGGAGCCGGTCACGGTCGAGGAGCTGACGGGCAACATCGAGCGGCTGACCGGTCAGCGCAAGCAGGTGGGCGAGCCGATCTGGATGCGCCGCTACACGGGCACCACCCAGCTCGCCGAGCGCTACCGCGAGGGGCGGGTGTTCCTGGCGGGCGAGGCCGCGCACCACTACGTGCCGACGGCGAGCCACGGTCTGAACACCGGGCTCGGCGACGCGGTGAACCTGGCGTGGCGGCTGGCGGCCGCGGTGAACGGCTGGGCGCCGGAGGGGCTGCTGGACGGCTACCACGAGGAGCGACACCTGGCCGGACGCCGGGCCTGCCAGGGGGCCGAGGCGCAGCTGGCCCTGATCCACCCGCTGGAGAAGGTGAACGCGCTGCGCGAGGTGTTCACCGAGCTGGTGACGGTCGAGGAGGTCAACCGGCGGCTGGTGACCTGGGCGACGGACGTCCGCTACCCGTTCGCCGGGGAGGACGACGACGCGTTGGTGGGCCGGCGGCTCGGGCACCTCGCGCTGCGCGGGGCCGACGGTGAGATCTCCACCGGGGCGGCGCTGGGACACGGTCGTGGCGTGCTGTTCGACCTGACGGGCAAGGAGTTCGGCGAGGTGTCGGGCTGGGAGTCCCGGGTCGACGTGGTGCGGGCCGAGCCGACGGAGGGGCTGGACGTGCCGGCGCTGCTGGTGCGTCCGGACGGGTACGTGGCCTGGGTCGGCGACGAGCAGGACGGTCTGACGGCGGCGCTCACCAGGTGGTTCGGAGCGCCGAACGCGGGCTGAGCCGCCGGACGCCCACCACGGGTGGTCCCCCGGGCCGAGCAGGCCGGGGGGCCACCCGTCGGGCTTTTGGGAGGGCTTTAGCGGCCCGCACCAGCATGGTCGCAGACGACTTCCCCCCGCTCTCGAAGCACACAACCAGACAAGGAAGACCATGCGTCGCACGAAGATCACCCGCCGCACGGGTGCCGCCCTCGCCATCGCCCTGGGCCTGCTGGTCACCGTCCCCGCGACCGCCGCGACCGCGTCGGCCGACGCCGGCCGGTCCGCCGCCGCCAACCGGCACCAGCCGCGGTCGATCGACCTCGACCGGCTCCAGGAGAAGGTGCTGGAGCGCAGCTACAACGATGTTCCGCCGACCGGCTTCAGCGTGGGCGACGGCGGCACCTGGCACACCCAGCTGAGCAACTCCGACGGCAAGGTCATCGCCGACACGACGGGCACCAGCAAGGCCGTGTACCAGGGCAGCGACGGCCTGTTCACGATCATGGACAACACCGACGTCCTCAAGGACGGCTCGGTGCACTCCTTCGGTCTGGTGAACACCGACAAGCTCATCGCGGGCGAGAACATCGCGCTCCCGGTGGTGGGCGGCACCGGCCGGTACGCGGGCTACATCGGCTTCCGCTACTTCCAGCGGACCGCCACCGAGGGCATCTACGTCTCGCGTCTCCTGCTGTGGCGGGCCAACTGAGAACGACCGTCGCCGACCGACGGCCGACCGACCGTCACGCGGGCGTCGCGCCAGCCGCGTGACCGCATGAGAAAGGGCCTCCGGGACAGTGTCCCGGAGGCCCTTTCGTCACGCGGCGCGAGCCGGTCGGGTCGTCACCCGACCTCGGCGCGCTGCGGCTCCGCCGCGGGGGCCGGCGAAGTGCGAGGGGCCGTCGCGGCGGAGCGGCCGAAACCGCGCCAGGCCGCGTGGCCGAGGATGCTCATCACCGCGGGGGCGAGCACCAGGCGGATGACGGTGACGTCGACGATCACCGAGACCGCGAGGCCGATGCCGATCATCTTGATGACGGTGTCGGTCATCGGCACGAAGGAGAGGAACACCACGGTCATGATCGCGGCGGCCGCGGTGATGACCCGGGCGGTGCCGCCCAGGCCGACGCGGATCGCGCGGGCCGGGTCGCCGGTGGCGTCGTACTCCTCCTTGACGGCGCTGAGCATGAACACCTCGTAGTCCATGGACAGGCCGAACAGCACGGCGAAGAGCAGCATCGGGACCATCGCCATGATGGGCACCGGCTCCTTGAGGCCGATCAGGGACAGGCCCCAGCCCCACTGGAAGATGGCGACCAGCACACCGAACGCGGCGCCGATGGAGAGGGTCGTCATGGCGGCGGCCTTGAGGGCGATCAGCGGCGCCCGGAACATCGCGAGCAGCAGGACGGCGGCGGCCGCGAGGACGGCGGCGACCATCCACGGCAGGCGGTCGCCGACGGTGTCGGACAGGTCGGTGTTGTAGGCGGTGGTGCCGCCGACGTAGACGTCCTTGCTGTGCACCCCGAAGGCCGCGGGAGCGATGTCCTCACGGATGCGGTGGAGCAGTTCGCCGACCGCCGGGTCCTGCGGCCGGTGCTTGGGCACGGCGGTGAGCATGACGGTGTGACCGGCCGTGCTGAGGACCGCCGGGGTGACGGTGGCGACCTCGCGGTCCGCCGCGAGCGTGCTGCGCAGCTGCTCGACGGCCCATTCACCCTCGGCACCGGCCTGCAGGTCGGCGACGATCATCAGGGGGGCGTTCCAGCCGGGCCCGAAGGCGTCGGCGACGGTCTCGTAGGCGTGGCGCTGGGTGGAGTCCTTCGGGGAGTTGCTGTCGTCGGGGGCGCCGAGGCGCAGGCTGAACAGCGGGATGGTCAGGACGGCGATGACGGCCAGGGCGATGGCGGAGTAGGCGTAGCGGTTCTGCGCCACCCGGTCGGCCCAGCGGCCCCAGCGGCTGTTCCCGACGTCGGCGGGGCCGGCCGCCGCAGCGGGCCGGCGGCGGCCGACGCGCAGGGAGTTGACGCGGTGTCCGAGCAGGCCGAGGACGGCCGGGAGCAGGGTGAGCGCGGACAGCATGGTGGCGGCGACGGTGAGCGCCGCGGCGACGCCCATTCCGCCGATGAAGGGGATGCCGGTGAGCAGCAGGCCGAGGATCGCGGCGACCACGGTGGCGCCGGCGAAGACCACGGCGTGCCCGGCGGTGGCGAGGGCGCGACCGGCCGCTTCGTGCTTGTGGACGCCGGTTTCGAGCTGTTCGCGGAAGCGGGTGACGACGAACAGGGCGTAGTCGATGCCGGCGCCGAGGCCGAGCATGACGGCGACGATGGGCGCGATGGTCGGGATGCTGAGTCCGGCGCCGGCGATCAGCACGCCGGCGGTGCCGAGGACGAGGCCGGTGATGGCGACGAGGATCGGCAGTCCGGCGGCGACGAAGGAGCCGAAGGCGATCAGCAGGATGACCAGGGCGGCGACCAGGCCGACGAACTCGGCGCCGCTGGTCTCGCTCTGCGAGGCGAGGTCGACGACCTGGCCACGGAAGGAGACCTCGAGTCCGGCCCGGCGGGCCTCCTCGGCGGCGTCCTGGAGCCGGGTGGTGGCCTCCTCGGTGAGCTTGCGCAGCTTCTGGTCGTACTGCACCTGGCCGATGGCGGTGCGGCCGTCGTCGCTGACCTGGCCGCCCTCGGCGAGTGGGTCGTTGGCGGAGCGGACGTCGGGCTGCTGGGCGAACTTGGCGGTGACGGCCTTGACGACCGCCTGCTTGGCGGGGTCGCGCAGCGTGCCGTTCGCGGTGTGCCAGACGACGTCCGCGCTCGCCGCACCCATGTCCGGGAAGCGCTCGATCGCGCGGTCCACGGCCTTCTGGGAGTTGGTGCCGGGGACGTTGTAGTCGTTCACGAATTCGCCGCCGGCCGCCCCGGCCACGCCGAAGAGGGCCACGATGGCGAGAAGCCAGGCTCCGATGGTGAGCCACGGTCGGCGGGCGGCCGTCCGGCCCACCCGGTTGAGGACGCTATCCATGGCCGTGACCATAACAGCACTCGACGCAATTTTTCAACGAGTGCAGATTTTCACTCTCGGCTAGCATCGAGAGAATGACGACCAAGCCAGGACTCAGGGAACGCAAGAAGGAGCGGACGCGACAGGCGCTCGTGACCGCGGCGATCGAGTTGTTCGGCACCAAGGGGTACGAGGAGACCACCATCGCCGAACTGGCCGAAGCCGCCGACATCTCCACCAGAACCTTCTTCAGCTACTTCGCCAGCAAGGAGGAGGTGCTCTTCGAGGGCACCCCGCTCAAGCTGGAGCGATCAGCGTCCGTCCTGGCCGAGCGCCTGCCCGGGGAACAGCCCGCCGAGCTGCTGCTGCGCTCGTTCCACTTCGTGCTCGACCAGGACACCGACCTGACGGGTGACCTCGCGAAGCTGCGCACCCGGCTGATCCTGCAGACCCCCGCCCTGCAGCCCTACGCGCTGCGCAAGGTCCTGGAGGGTCAGCGCGAACTGGCGCAGGGGCTGATCACCGCCTACCGGGGCGAGATCGACCCGGTGGTGGCCGTCGCCATGACCGGGGCGCTGGTGGGAGCACTGGTCTCGACCATCGCCACGCTCCTCGGCCGCTCGGAGCAGGAGGGCGGCACCCCGGCCGACCCGGAGCAGCTGCAGGCCGAGATGGAGCACGCCGTCCGCAGCGCGCTCGGCGCGTTCGGCACCCTGGCGTGACGAAGACCCGTCCGGCCGGGGCCCGGGATCCCTCCCCGGGCCCGCCGACCGGCGGCAACTGCCAGCACGACCGGATCCAGGACCCCTACGCCCGGATCCACGCCTGACACGGAGGAGCCCCGCCCCCGGAAACCGTCGTCTGGGGGCGGGGCTCGGACCGCGTACGGGTTGCGGTTATCCGAGGCCGCGAGCGTCCTGCTTCAGCGCGGTGTCCACGGTCAGCGCGGTCGCCACGACGAGGCTGAGCAGCGGGTCGGCGAGCGGGCGGTGGATCTGGAGCACGTAGTTGTCGGCTGTGGTGAACATCGTCTTCGCGAGGCCTTCCCAGGTCTTGGTGATCCGGGCGATCTCGGTGTCCGTCTCGTCGACGATGGAGAAGTTCCAGGCCCGCCAGTTCTCGGCCTTGACGGCGCCGACCTTCTGCCCGCCGACCTCCATCGCGAAATTGATCTTCCCGATGGCGTTCTGCTGAATGATCTGGCCGACCTCCTGGCCGTTCGGACGCTGCACGACCACCCGCGACTTGATGAACTTCGCCGGGCGGGTCAGCAGCAGCACCGGGGTGCCCTGCGCGTCACGGATCTCCAGCTTGTGGGTCAGGTACTGGTCGAGGGAGGAGAGCAGCCGTACGACCTTGCGCAGAGCGCTCTGGCCGACCTCGACCACCGAGCCCAGCGCGGCCCCCTGCTGGTCGAAGACGGCGTACTCGTTGGTCAGCTCGATCAGCTTGGCCTTCTGGTTCACCACCAGGACCGGCTCGGAGAAGAGGGTGCCGCCGCCACCGGCGACCGGTCCGACGCCCGCCTGCTGCTGCACCTGGCGCTGCACCTTGGCGGAGTCGCCGACCGGAGCGGTCGGCTGCCCGGGGAAGCCGGGGATGTTCGTGTTCTGGGACATGGCGGGCAGGCTAGGCTCAATCCTCCCCGGGTGGCCAGGTCGTTTGACCGGACCCGGCTCGTCCGGGCCTGCGGATTGTGCCCGTGATCTGCGGATACGGCCACTGCGAACGCCAGTGGCCCGCCACCCGACGGCCATGATGTGGCCGATGTCACATCCGCGACGCCCCCTCCGCGCGATTCCTCGACCGCATTCGCCCCGGCCCGGACCTGTCGCAGCAACAGCTCCCGGGCCTCGCCCACCGACCAACGAGGCGACAGCGCATCTACCTCGCAACGACCCCTCCGAGTACGTAGCAAGCCAGGCGAGCGCCGAGCCCTACTGAGACCTCAACCTCTGCGCTCGTCAGGCCCGGTGGGTGGCGATCAGATCGCGGTACCAGGCATACGACGCCCTCGGCGTCCGCCGCCGCGTCTCGCGGTCAACGTGGACCAGACCCCGAAGCGCTGTCCAATCCCTCCGCCCGTCGGACGTGCTGTCATCGTGGGCACGGCCGTCTTCCGGCCTGTTGGCTCCCCCGCGGCTACCGAGGCCCCGCTGTCCACGAGACCACCGTCGCGGCCTGGCCACCAACGCCGAAGGTGTCCGTCAAGGCCGAGCAAGCTCATTCACCACCGTGGAAGACACAACCGACCGTGGCGCCACTGCCCATGCTGACCACCCCCACGGCCGCATCGGCGCTGGCTCGTACGAAGCCTCCGGCGTATCCGTCGTCGTCGACACCGCGTGCACCCACGTAGAGGCCCCAGTTGAGGAAGAGTTCCTGCAGGCCGCCGACACCGTCGGGAAACGGCTCGGCGGCGGGACGTACACGGTGCTGGAGCACGAAGGGGCCGTTCAGGGCCGAGGTGACCCTGTTCTCCCACGCCACCGCGTCCACCTCCCAGCCGGCGGTGATTCCGTTGCCACCGTGCAGCAGCGTCGGCTTCAGGATCAGCTCGTGCTGATGGGCCAGGGCGTGGGCGAGCATGTCGACCCGGGCGCCGCCGGGGTCCGTGGTGCGCGGGCGCACGTACCGGGTCCAGGGCAGGATCCGGTCGATGCACGCCAGTTCGGCGGCGTCGAACAGGTCGCGGTGCTGCTCGTCGGAGAGCAGCGCCAGGGTGCCCTTGTTGCCGTACAGCTCGGCGTCCAGCCGGCTGAACAGGCCCACCTTGCCCTGCTCGACCGCGAGCAGCAGCGGCTCCAGTTGGGCTGCCGAGGAGGGGTCGGTGAGGTCCTCGGGCAGGAAGTACCGGAAGACGACGTCGACGGGCCGGCCCGAGACCGTAGGACGGCCGTTCGGATAGGTGAGCTCACCGAGGTCGCAGGCGATCCCCTCGGCTCCGTGGTCGGCCAGCATCGCGGCGAACACCTGCAGCCGGGGCCCCACGACGGCGAAATTGTCCACCGTGTCCACCACGGCGACGACAGGTGCCCGGCCGGTGGGGATGTTCGCGGCGCACTCGGCGTGCATGGTCCGCACCATGTGGCCCAGCGTGTCGCGGTAGCGGAGCCCGTGCCGCCGTACGAACTCCTCCAGCGGCGGGTAGGCCAGCATCGCCCGGTTGATGTCGGCGTTCTCGAAGCCGCCGAGCGCGCTGGTGAGATTGAACTCTAGAAGTTTGAACCCCGCACCGTCATGGTAGAGATCGGCCCGCCCCAGCGGGAGGAGTGCCCCGGTCCGGGCGCTCCGCGTGATCAGCGCCGATTGCAGGGGATCCATGCCGACCGCCGCCGCCAGCGCGGTGATGCTTCCGCCGAACACGCGCTCCGGCAGTGAGCGCAGCAGTTCGTAGACCGTGTGGAGGTCTTCGACGACGGTCCGGCGCTCGGTCTCGCCGAGGAAGGCGGGGCCGTTCAGGAACCGGTCCTGGTAGGCCAGCGTGAGTGTGGCCGATTCCCGGGCGGCGGCCGTGGGATGGTGGCCGCCCGTCGACGCGTGCTGCGCGAGCTGTTCCCCGTACGCGCGGCCCAACCGCGATCTGGGTGGCTTGGGCAGGCTCGTGGTCGTCATTGCACGTCCTGATTCGCTAGTAGGTGGTTCCAGGCATGCCCGTGGTTGGGCCGCTCGACCGTCGGGCGTTGGTCCGCAGTGGTTCCGTGGCCACCGGGCGGACCCCTGGTGCGTCCCGGCCCGTCGAGGCCTCATGAGCTCACCGGTGCCGCGAACGGCCGGAGCCGACCGGGGCGTCCGGTACGGTGCCGGCGCACCCCGGCCCCGGGCGTCGACCGGCTGTTCGCTCAGTTCGTTTCCGTGAGTGGCGGAGCCTGCTCGGCGCTCCGCTCGGCGCGTGTGATCCACTGGCGGCGGGCGCCCACGAAGAGCGCCGCCGCGACAACCGCCATGACAACCGCGCCGGCACCGAACACGGCGCGGGTGCCGACCTCGGCGGCACCGATGCCGCCGGCCGCCGCCCCGATGGGCAGTCCGCCCCAGGCGATGAGCCGGTACACGCTGTTCGCCCGCCCGAGCAGGTGCTGCGGCACCAGGGTCTGCCGCAGGACGACCACGACGACGTTCCACGTCACCGTCCCGCACGCGAAGATCATGAGGGCCGCGCCGGCCGCGTACGCCGAGGGTACGGCGGCCAGCGCGGTCTCGCTCGCGGTGATCAGGACGGCGGTGGCGACCAGCGCTCCTTCCCGGCCGAGACGTTCCGTCAGGGCGGGAGCGAACCGTGCGGCCAGGACGGCTCCCACGGCCTGGCAGGCGAGCAGGACGCCGTATCCGAACGGGCCCAGATGCAGCACCTTCCCGCTGTACACCACGAGCACGGCGAGCATCGCGTTCCCGGCGAGGTTGATGAGACAGGACACCAGGGCGAGGCTGCGCAGCAGGTGATGCGAGAACAGCCATCTGGCGCCGGCCATCATCTCCGACATCACGCCGGCCCTGTCCGGTCCGCGCTCGATCGGCCGGGTGCGGCGGATGCGGCTGAGCAGGACGGCGGAGCACAGGAACGTGGCCGCGTCCACGCCGAAGGGCAGGGCCACCGCCACACCGAAGATCAGCGCGCCGAGGAGCGGGCCGACGAAGCCGGTACCTGCCTCCTGCACTCCCATGATGCGGGCGTTGGCGGTGGAGAGCCCGGCCTTCGGGGTGATGAACGGGACGAGCACCTGGGCGGCGTTGCGGCTGAGGACCTCGCCGACCCCGAGCAGGAACATGCACCCGTAGAGCAGCGGCAACCCGCCCCAGCCACCGAGGATCCCGACGGTGAGCACCGCGAGCACGACGGCCCGGGTGATGTCGACGCGCACCATCATCTTCCGGATGTCGAGGCGGTCGCCCAGCAGTCCTGCGGGGATGCCGAACAGGACGAACGGCGCGGTGAAGGCGACCGAGGCCGCGCCGATCAGGCGGGGGTCGTCGGTCAGCCGGGAGGCCAGCAGGGGGCTGGCGGCGATCGTGGCCCCGTCACCGAGCGAGGAGACGGCGGCGGACCACCACAGCAGGGAGAAGTCACTGCCCAGGCGGAGCCGTTGCGAACCCGCCTCTTCCGCTATTGAGGCGCTCATGACACCGCGTGGCAGTGCAGTCGACAGTCCATCAGTGATCTCCTCCGAGATGCCGCCCCGTCGTTGACGCCCCATCAACCCATCGCCGTCCGCCGAGGCCCGTACGGTCAGGAGCACGCGGATCCCGACAATAGTCGGCGTCCGCAGCGACGTCGAGGGAAAGATCAGACCCGTCGTCCGAACCCGCCGGACGTCTCCGAAGAAGATCAAATTGCTTGCGGTTCAAGGGGGGTCGTGCCCTGCCGTCTTCTGATATGTTCGCCGCCGCTGGGCGCTGAATCGGTGGCCGGCAACGTGCATGCATGGGAGGGCATGCCGGCAACCCGGCTTTCACACACTGCGTCAAGACCCCCGGGTCGTGCTTGCGCCCCGATCGATTCGGCGCGACGACCGGCGGGCGAGCGGTCTTGCTTTCTCCGCCCTCCGAACGCGCGACCACGCGTCGGCCTCCTCACGCTTCGCCTCGCGGCGGCCTGCCGGCAGTGACGGCCGGCCGTCGGCCGTACCGGAAGCGGCGTGACCGAACCGCGTCGACGCACGGTCCGGAGCCGAGGACATCCCAGTGAGTCGCCTGAGCGTCTGCAATCAGGGCTGCCACGGAGCAGCCGCGCACATCGATGGATGAGGACAACGTTCATGGGAACCTGCGAACCGGATGCGGCGAGACATACCAACATCACTCGCCGTTGCCTCTCACGTCATCCGCGGACCTGCCACCTCGGGTCCCACGGAGACATACGTTGACTCCCACGGCGGGCCCGAAGAGGACCCGTCCGGAGGTCGCCGAACCGGTGACCGTCGCCGTCATCGGGACCGGGGCGATCGGCCGGGACCTGGTGAGCAAGATCGACCGATCACCGGCGTTGGACTGCCGGCTGGTGGCCGGACGTAATCCGGAGTCGGCCGGCCTGCGGTACGCCGAGAGCCTCGGCTGTGCCACCACCACCGGCGGCATCGAGGCCGTACTGGCGGCCCCGCGCCCGTTCGACGTCGTCTTCGACGCCACCAGCGCCGCGTCCCACCGGGACCACTGGCCGCTGCTGGAGCCGCTCGGGACGCTGGTGATCGACCTGACGCCCAGCAAGGTCGGGCAGATGGTGGCGCCCACCGTGACCGGGGTGTCGCCGGCCGACGGACGCAACGTCAATCTGATCAGCTGCGGTGGTCAGGCGTCCGTCCCGGTCGTGCACGCGCTCGCCGCCCACTTCCCGGTGACGTACTTCGAGGTCGTCTCGACCGTGGCCAGTGATGTCGCGGGCCGCGCGACCAGGCTGAACCTCGACGAGTACGTGGCGACCACCGGTCACGCCGTGACGGCGTTCTCCGGCGTGACCGACGTCAAGGCGATCCTCAACATCAGTCCGGCGGTGCCACCGGCGACCTTCCGGACGGCCATTCACGCCCGCACGGCCGGCGCCGACCCGGTGGCGGTGCGCGCGGTGGTCGACCGGGCGGCCGAGCAGGTGCGGTCGTTCGCTCCCGGGTACGAGGTCGTCGCCTGCACGGCGGTCGACGACCTGGTGACGATCACCCTCCAGGTCACGGCGCACAGCGACGTACTACCGCCGTACGCCGGGAACCTCGACATCATCAACTCCGCCGCCGTCATGGTCGCCGAGCAGTACGCGATCCGGCCGGACCGGCCGTCCCGGACGGGAGTGACCTCATGAAGCACGTGGTGATCCACGACCCGACGTTGCGGGACGGCCAGCACGCGGTCCGGCACCGGCTCGGGCTCACCGCGCTGAGCCGTTACGCGGAAGCGGCGGACGCCGCCCGGATTCCGGTGGTGGAAGTCGGCCACGGCAACGGTCTGGGCGCCTCCTCACTGCAGGTCGGGCCGGCCGCGGTGAGTGACGACGAGATGCTGTCGACCGTCCGCGAGGCGCTGCGCCACAGCCGGATGGGCATTTTCATGCTGCCCGGCTGGGGCACCTCCGACGACCTCCGGCGGGCGATCGCCCACGGGGTCGACGTCTTCCGCATCGGCGTGCACGCCACGGAAGCGTCACTGGCCGAGCGCCACCTGGGCTTCCTGCGGGATGCCGGCGCCGAGGCGCACTGCGTCCTGATGATGAGTCACATGGCCTCCCCGGACGAGCTGGCCGAGCAGGCGGCGCGGGCCGTCGGCTACGGGGCGCAGGCCGTGGGGATCATGGACTCCGCGGGCCACTTCCTCCCCGCGGACGTCACCGCGCGGATCGGTGCGATCGTCGAGGCGGTCGACACCCTCCCGGTGATCTTCCACGGACACAACAACCTCGGGATGGCCGTGGCCAACTCGGTGGCCGCGGCCGACGCCGGCGCCCTGATCATCGACGGCTGCGCCCGTGGCTTCGGCGCCGGGGCGGGCAACACCCAGCTCGAAGTGCTGGTCCCGGTGCTGGAGCGGAGCGGGTACGCCACGGGCATCGACCTGTACGCGCTGCTCGACGCCGCCGAGCTCGCCGAGCTCGAACTCATGCCCGCGCCACCGGTGACCGCCTCGATGAGCATCGTCAGCGGCCTGGCGGGAGTGTTCTCCGGATTCAAGCACCGGGTCGTCGAACTCTCCGCGGCCGCCGGCGTGGACCCGCGCGACGTCTTCTTCGAACTCGGTCGACGGCAGACCATCGCCGGCCAGGAGGACTTGATCGTGGACGTGGTGACGGAGCTGAGTAGCCGCAAGACCGACAGCTGACGAAGGTACGTGACCCGGCTCCAGAGAAGGAGGACAGGCGACATGGCAGGTCCGGAAGCGGTGCCCGAGCGGAACGGGACGGCGGGTGTGGAAGTCGCCCGCATGTCGTTCGACGAATTCATGGCCGTCGGTCCCCGGGGGCTGTACACGGCCGACCGCCCCGTGGTGATCAAGCTCCCCGGCAGCGTGCAGGGACTCGGCCGGGACGAAGTGGCGGCGCGCCTGGCCGAGATGACCGTCACCCTGTTCACCGAGCCGGGCGACAAGAACCACCCGGGACGCTGGGAGACACGGGACATCAAGCTCCGCGAGTTCTTCGCGGACGAGCGGCACCTCACCAACTCGGACACCTGGCACCGGGTGGTGTCGAACATACGCAGCAGTCCGGCCGATGTGAACGCCGTCGTCGGATTCGACGCCGAGGAGCTCTTCGGCTACGGCAACGCCCTCTACGCGGCGAACCTGTGGATCAGCCACCAGGGCGTGTTCACCAAGAGCCACTTCGACGAGTTCGAGAACTTCAACATCGCGCTCGAAGGCCGCAAGCGGTTCATCATCGCTCCACCCGGTGTGCGGGACTACTACCCGAGGTCGGTCCTGCGGGGGTTCGGGGACAAGTCGCGGGTGGTCGACCTCGACGACGTGGACCTGAAGCGCTACCCGAGGCTGGCGGCCAGGCTCGCCCATCGCCGTGACCTCGTCCTCGAACCGGGTCACATGCTCTACCTGCCGCTCGGCTGGTGGCACCAGGCCGAGTCGCTGGACGACTTGAACATCAACGTCAACTTCTGGCTCAAGTCCAAGAAGATCCTCCGTAGGCCGCACGTGCTCGGCGTCGCGCTGTACACGTACGCCTACCGGAGATTCAAGGGCGTCTACAGCTACAAGCCCACCGAGGTGAACTCCTGATGAGCGAACGCAAGACCACCACTCCCACCCACCTGTACCGCAACAACGACAAGCTTGTCGGGATCGGCAACACCTTCTGGAACATGTCCTACGAGAACGGGGTCGCCGGCATCGTCGGCGACCTCCGGGACGGCGTGTTCCACATGCCCGACGGGCACGAGTTCGTCAACTTCACGGTCTGCTCCTACCTGGACCTGGACACCCACCCCAAGGTCATCGACGGTGCGGTCGACGCACTGCGCCGCTTCGGCGTCCTGGACCACTGCATCCCGCGCACCCGCGTCCAGACGCCGGTCCTGCTGGAGTTGGAGGCGTCGCTCGGCGAGCTGTTCGGCGCGATGGTGATCAGCGCGATCTCCACCGCGGCGGCCAGCACCGGCCTGCTTCCGCTGATCGCGTCCGGGCACCTCGGCAACGGCACCCGGCCGCTGATGGTCTTCGACAAGAACGCCCACGTCTCGATGGCCAACGCCAAGCCGAGCTGCGCCGACGAGACCGAGGTCGTGACCAGCCGTCACCATGACCTCGACTTCCTCAAGGACATGTGCCGCACCTACGAGCGCGTCTGCTACGTGGTCGACGGCTCGGACAGTCTCGGCGGCTACGCGCCCGTCGAGGAGCTGGCCGAACTGCAGGAGAAGTACAACCTCCTGGTCTTCTACGACGACTCGCACTCGCTGTCCGCGTACGGCGAGCGCGGCATCGGCTACGTACGCTCGCACTCCCCGGTGCTGGACGAACGGACCATCACCGTGGCGACCCTGAGCAAGGGGTTCGGGGCCGGCGGTACGGCGATCCTGCTCGACGGCTACCCCGAGGAGACACGGCGGCTCGTCGAACGCTTCGCGGGCCCGCTGGGCTACTCGCAGAAGATGAACGCCGCCGCGGTCGGTGCGGCGATCGCCTCGGCCGAGATCCACCGCACCGAGGAACTGACCCACCTGCAGGGGCGCCTGCGGTCCAACATCGCGCTGTTCGACTCACTCGTCACGACCGAGCAGGCCGAGAGCACGTTCCCGATCCGCGTCGTGCCGATGAGCGACGCGACGGTCGTCGAGGCCGCCAAGCAGGTCTTCGCGGCCGGCTTCTACACCTCGCCGGTGTTCTTCCCGATCGTCACCCGCGGAACCGCCGGACTGCGCGTGATGCTGCGGGCCGGCCAGACCGAGGACCAGATCAGGCGGGTCTCCTCCGCGCTGATCCAGGCCGGGGCGCGTCCGGCGACCGCGGTGCCCGGGTCGGTGGCCGAGTGAGCGCCGCGGTCAGGGCGGTGCCGCGCAGCATCCTGTACACGCCGGCCCTGTCGCTGGAACGGGTGGTGAAAGCCTGGTCGTACGACGCGGACGTTCATCTGATCGACCTTGAGGACTCCGTACCGCCCGCCGACAAGCCGGCCGCCCGCGCGGTCTGCCTGGCCGCGCTGCAGAAGTCGCCGCGGCCGGCGAACGTCGCCGTGCGCATGAACGAGCTCGGCAGCCTCGCCGCGGTGCACGACGTGCTGATGCTGACCGACAGTCCGGTGAAGCCCGGCATCGTCCTGATGACGATGGTGACCTCGGCGGACGAGGTCGACCTGCTGCGCCGGATGCTGGCATCGGCGGGCGCGCACCCGGAGATCTACGTGACGGTGGAGACGGTCGAGGCGGTCACCCGCATCGACTCCATCGCGCGATCCGCCGACGGCCTGGTGTTCGGCTCGGCCGATCTGGCCGCCACGCTCGGGGTCGACATCACCTGGGAGGCTATGCAAGCGGCCCGCCAGGCGATGGCGATGGCCTGCGCCCGATTCGGTACGGCGTGCATCGACACGGCCAACTACCGGCTCGCCGAACCGGCGGTCCTCGCCGAGGACACCACCCGGGTGCGGGCACTCGGCTTTCACGGCAAGGCGACGGTGCACCCGCGCGAACTCGACGTGATCAACCGCATCCTGCGGCCCCGGCCCGACGAACTGGGACTGGCGCGTCGGGTGGCGGAGGCCGTGACCGCGGCCAACGGCGGGATCGCCGTCCTGGACGGCAACATGGTCGGGCCGCCGTTCGCCCGGCTGGCGCGCGACACGGTCGCGCGCGGGGACGCCTGGACGCGTCGATTCGGCCGAGACGGCAGCGACGGCGGCGATGCCGGAGATGGCGGAGAGGCATGACCGCCCCACCGGTGATGGTCCGGGCCGCCGACATGTCCGGCACCTTGCCGACGACCCGCGTGATCGACGTGCTCGGCGAGATGTTCGTGGACCTGGCCGCCGGCCGGACCCGGTCCCCGGCCCGCACCGTCGTCGAGCACGGTGACCGGCGCGTCCTCCTGGTCAGCCCCGCCGTCTGGGAGCAGCGCGGGGTGGGCAGCGTCAAGGTCACCACGCTCACCCCGGACAACCCGGTCCGCGGACTGCCCCTGATCCACGGAATCGTCGCGCTCACCGACCTGGAGACAGGGCAGATCACCGCCCTGCTGGACGGCGCCGAGCTCACCGCCGTCCGCACCGGCGCGGTCGCCGCTCTGGCGACCCGCTGGTGCACTCCCGACGACGCCGACGACTTGGCGGTGATCGGTGCGGGGGTACAGGCGCGTGCCCTGATCAGGGCGGTGTCGGCGGTACGCCCGATCCGCACCGTCCGGATCCACTCACGCACGCGCGCCGGCGCCGAGAAGCTCGCGGACCGGATCCGGAACACCGCACCCCGACCCGTCCGCGTGACGGTCTGCGACACCGCGAGGGATGCCGTGACCGACGCGATGATCATCTGCACGGCCACCTCCACCGGTGACGGCACACCCGTGGTGCAGGCGGACTGGGTGGCCTCCGGCGCGCACGTGAACGTGATCGGTGGCACCCACCCGGACGCCGTCGAGCTCGACCCGGCCCTACTGGCCGATGCCGTGACCATCGTCGAGGACCGGACCGCGGCGCTGGACGGCGCGGGTGAGATCCGGGCGGCACTGGCCGGCGGCTTGATCAAGGCCGAGGACCTGTACGAACTGGGCGGGCTGGTGAGCGGCGAGGTCTCCGTCGCCGGCCGGACCTCGGTCCTGCGTACGGTCGGAATGGCCATCGAGGACACCGCAGCCGCGGTGGCGCTGTACGAGCAGCGCCGTGCGGCCGAGCAGGGACCGGGCGACCCGTCCGCCGTTCCACCAACAAGGGAGGGAGTGTCGGATGGACACGCATGAGGACATCGGTACGAGAAGCGGACACCCGTGGTTCGGGGAGCACCGGCTGAGGCCCGCCGCGTCGGCGGACACGATCCGACAGATGCTGCGGCATGAGCTCCGGGACACCGGTTGGCCGTACCAGCAGGTCCTTCCCGCGGCACCGATGGCGATCCCGCGCGCGGCCTACGCGGAGATCTTCCGGGTGAGCGTCGCGCTGATCGAGCTGCTGCGCCGTACCGCCCTGGAAACCGGACCCACCACCGCCGACAGGCTGACGGCCTACCACATGCCCGCCGACGAGGACCGGCTGTGGATGGACGACGCCTTCATCGAGGAGCGGTACGCCGACAGCGTGGTCCGTCCGGATCTGGTCATCGGGCCGAACGGTCCGCAGTTCCTGGAGTTCAACGTCAGCGGTGCGCTCGGTGGCGTGGTGGAGACGCAGAGCCGTCTCGCGGTGTGGAACAGGCTCCACGCCGACGAGGAGGGCCGGACCCCGTACCGTTCTCCGAACCCGTTCGCCGTACGCGCCGAGATGTTCCGTTCGCTCAGCGCGGAGTTGGCGCTGGCACCGCGGGTGGCCGTCGTCGGCAGTTCCCGGGTGATCGGCGTGGAGCGACGGTACTTCGAGCTGGAGGCCGACTATTACAACAGTCACGGCCTGACCGCACGCTTCTTCGAGCCGGAGGAGCTGCACCAGGCGTGGGACTGCGCGCCGCATCTGCGTCATCCGATAGGACTGCGGAACTTCACCATTCCTGACTGGCTGGAGGTGGGCCTCGACACCACGCCGGTCCAGGCCGCTCTGGACAACGGCTGTGTGCTGGTGGGCACCCAGACATCGACCTTCCTGCACAGCAAGCTCACCATGGGGCTCCTGTCGGAAGGGCGGCCCTGGATGACCGAGGGCGACCGCAGGCTCGTCGAGCGGTACCTGCCGTGGACGCGGATCCTCTCGGAGCGGAAGACCGACCGCCGGGGTCAGCGGGTGGACCTGCTCCCGTTCGTGCTCGGGAACCGGGACCTGCTGGTGCTCAAGGCCGGTCTGGGGGAGAGCGGGAAGCAGGTGGTCATCGGCCGCGAGGTCGACCAGGCCGTGTGGGAGTCCGCCGTCGGCGAGGCCGTCGGCGGCGGCGGCAGCGTGGTGCAGGAGTTCGTGCAGCCGCAGACCTGCACGGTCGCGCTGGTCACCGACGGTTCCGACGAACCGCACGACGTCGATGTCGCCCCGGTGCTCGGACCCCTGGTGTTCGGCGGTCGCCCGGCCGGGTTGTTCTGCCGGTTCTTCGGCGACGGTTCCGCCGGGATCGTCAGCGTCCGAGGAGGGACGAGCAGCTCCGACAACGTGATGGTGGCGATCTGACGGCACACCGCTCGCGATCTGCCCTTCGGAGTGGCGTACCGCCCGCGCCGACCCTTTCAGCGATATCAACGGAGTGGACCCGGATGACCCTGCGTCAGATCAATGACAACGAGTACGTCGAGGAACACGGCGGGGACTTCGAGGACTTCGAGCCGGGCATGGTGATCCGGCACTGGCCGGGCCGCACCCTCTCCGAGGCCGACAACACCTGGCTGACCTTGCTGACGATGAACCAGCACCCGCTCCACTTCGACCAGCACTACAGTGCCGGGGCCGAGTACGGGAAGGTGCTGGTGAACAGCGGCATCACACTGTGCCTGGTCGGCGGGATGACCGTGCAGGCGCTGTCGGCGCGGGCGGTGGCCAACCTGGGTTGGGACAAGGTCCGCCTGAAGGACCCCGTCTTCGTCGGCGACACCCTCTACGCGACGAGCAGGATCCTCGACAAACGACTGTCCCGGTCCCGGCCGGGGCAGGGGATCATCACGGTGGAGACGACGGGCACGAAGTCGACGGGGGAAGCCGTCATCGTCTTCGAGCGGTCGTTCATGGTGCGCTGCCGTGCGGGGGTCGTCCCTCCGGAGGACCGGCGACCCCCGGACGCGGACGCCGCATCCGATGACCTTCCCGCGCAGGGAACATGAGTGCTCGTCAAGGATTCGTACAGCGAGTGGATATGACAGGAAGTTTGACATGACCAGCGAGAATCAGCCCAAGGCCGGCCACCGCGACATTCCCGTCAGCGCCGAGTTCCGCGCGTTCATGGCCTCCGGATGGGCGGCCGACGACCGTCCGCCGGCGCCCCGTGCCGAGGTGGCCGATCACGCGGCCCGCCGACGGACGGCCCTGTCTCAGCGGTTCCCCGGCGAGCGGCTCGTCATCCCCGGCGGCGGCCTGAAGGTACGCAGCAACGACACCGACTACGCCTTCCGGCCGCACACCGCCTTCGCTCACCTGTCCGGGCTCGGCGCACACGCGGAGCCCGACAGCGTCCTCGTACTGGAGCCCGGCCCCGAGGGCGGACACCATGCCGTCCTGTACTTCCGCCCGCCGGCCCCCCGGGACACCGAGGACTTCTACACCGACTCCCGGTACGGGGAGTTCTGGGTCGGCTACCGCCCGACCATCGCCGCCATCGAGTCGGAACTCGGCCTCACCGCCCGCCACATCGACTCCCTGGCGACCGACTTGGCAAAGGACGACGCCGCTTCCCGGCTGCGCGTGGTCCGGTCGGCCGATCCGAAGCTCGCCGAGTTCGTCGACACGACCCGTGCCCAGGCGGGAACGCCCCTCACCAGTGAGCAACAGGAGGAGGCCGACGAGGAACTGGCCCGCGAACTGTCGGGGATGCGGATCGTCAAGGACGAGTGGGAGATCGGCGAGATGCGCAAGGCGATCGCCGCCACCCACCATGGATTCGAGGCGATCATCACCACCCTGCCGGAGGCCGTGCGCAAGGGCCGCGGCGAGCGGTGGGTCGAGGGCGTCTTCGGCCTGTACGCGCGGCACGAGGGCAACGGAATCGGATACGAGTCGATCTGCGCGGCCGGCGACCATGCCAACACCATCCACTGGACGAAGAACACCGGCGAGGTCCGCGAGGGTGACCTGATCCTGATCGACGCCGGGATCGAGATCGACTCCCTGTTCACCGCCGACATCACCCGCACCCTTCCGGTGAGCGGCCGCTTCACCGACGTACAGCGCAAGATCTACGACGCGGTCCACGCGGCACAGCAGGCCGGCATGCAAGCGGTGAGGCCCGGCAACAGGTTCAGCGACATCCACGCCGCCGCGAACGAGGTCATCGCGCACCACCTGCACGAGTGGGGGCTGCTGCCCGAGGGAGTCACGGTCGAGCAGACCCTCGATCCGGAGCGCGGCGGCTGGCACCGCCGCTGGATGGTCCACGGGACCTCCCACCACCTGGGCATGGACGTACACGACTGTCAGCTGCTGCTGCGCAAGGACTACATGGACGGCGAGCTGAAGCCGGGCATGGTCCTCACGGTCGAGCCGGGCCTGTACTTCAAGGCGGACGACCTGCTGGCACCGGCGGAGTTCCGCGGCATCGGGGTGCGCATCGAGGACGACGTGCTGGTGACCGAGGACGGCTACGAGAACCTGTCCGCTGCGATGCCGCGTAGCTCCCACGACGTGGAGGCGTGGATCGCCCGGGTGGCAGGTCCTGCAGAAGACCGCTGACTACGGCAGGGCGTCCGCACAGCGTGACGGCCGTGCCTCTGCCGGTGATCCGTCAGGGGCACGGCCAACCTGAGCACTCACCCATCCCGGACCACCGGCCCGTCCGGGATGGGTGATCGGTTCGGGGCTGCGCGCAAGGGTGAGGCCTGGCTCAAGGCCTGGTACCGGGGCACTGTTCGGCAAGCCTGCGTTCGATGCAGTACCGAGCCGGCGCCGCGGGGAACGCGGAGCGAAGCAACGCCTGCATTCCCCCGCCGTACTGGGCGCGAACCCGGCCGCCCGCACGAACGTGACCGCCGTAGGGGTCGTGACCCGCGTGTGCGGTGCCCGGTACGTGCCAGCGTTCGAGAATCCGCCGGAGCGCGGAGTCGACGCCCGCACGGCACGCCCGGGAACGAGCGACTCGACGCGGGTGGAAGGCACCGCTCCGACTGCGACCAGTTCGGCGCGGTGCCCGTCGAGTTCCCCGATGCGCGCCGGCACTCCAAGGTTGCGCTCGGTCTCCGACCGTTCCGCCGGTACGTGATCGATTTCGCCCTTCGCCGGTAGGAGTCGTTCCTCGATCAACCGGATCGTGCGGTCGAGCTCTGCCGCGCACGACGCTCACCAAGGCGCCCGCGGGGCCCAGAACCGCGAGGCGGCCCGTCCCGCGCAACATGCCGACGGTTGAGGCTGCGGACTCCCCATCCGAGCGCCCGCCAGCGACGGGCTCGACCCCCGGTCCGCCCCCGGGAGCGACGCCCCGCGCGACTCCAGACGCGTCTGCGGGGGCCCCCGGTCCGGCCGAGGCGGGTTTCTTCCGGCGGCTGAACATTCGTTGACCTGGTTCGGGTCAGCTGCCAGGCTGTCGGACGTGAGCCAATCCGAGCGCCTTGTGGGCCGCCTGCACGTCGATCTACGACGACACGCGAGCGCCATCTGTGCTGTCTGCCACTGACCGGCGCCCCTTGGCGCTGACGCGCTCCTCTCACCTGTCGGCCTGAACCGGCACGGTCGCCCTACCGGCACGGTCGCCCTGACGTCGCGGCCGCAGCTCCGGGCTGTCGCCGTACCCGGCCGTGCCGTCCTGCGCAGCCTCCGCGCCCTAGGCGCCCCGCCCTGGCCCTGTGCGCCGGGTGCTCTCCTGTTCACCACCAGCCGTTCACCCGCCTCGCCGCGTGACGCGCAGCCCTGCTGCGCGTCCCCGTCGGCGTACCCAGCCGACCCCGCAAAGGACCTCCCCATGCCCGTGACCTCATGGCCCGTTCCCCCACCCACCTCCCGACGCCGGTTCCTCACGCTGGCCGCGGTCGCGGCGGCGGCGGCCGCCTGCGGCCGAGCGACGGCGGCCGGCGGCGCCGAGACGAAGAAGCTCCGCTACCAGGGCTGGGTTGGGCAGGTGACGTTGCCCGAACTCGCCGAGGATCTCGGCTACTTCGGCGACGTGAAGCTGGAGTGGGTGGGTAACACGATCAGCGGCCCGCAGGACATCCAGTCGGCGGCGACCGGGCAGACGGACTTCGGCGGGGCGTTCAACGGCGCCGTCGTCAAGCTGATCGCGGCCGGGGCGCCGGTGAAGGCGGCGATCAGCTACTACGGCGTCGACGCCGCCTCCTACAACGGCTACTACGTGCTGGAGGACAGCCCGATCCGCTCCGCCCGGGACCTGGTCGGCAAGAAGGTCGGGATGAACACGCTCGGCGCCCACGTCGAGGCGGTGCTGGACACCTACCTCCAGCGCAACGGCTTCGCCGCATCGGAGTTGCGCCGGGTCGAGCGGATCGTCGTGCCCCCGGTCAACACCGAGCAGGCGCTGCGCCAGAAGCAGATCGAGGTCGCCTCGCTGGGCGGCGTCCTGCGGGACAAGGCGCTGGCGGCGGGCGGGATCAGGCCGCTGTTCAGCGACTTCGACCTGCTGGGCGCCTTCAGCGCCGGCACGTACGTGCTGACCGACAGGTTCCTCAAGCAGAACCCGACCACGTCGAGGGTCTTCGTCACGGGGGTCGCGAAGGCGATCGAGTGGGCCCGGACGACGCCGCGCGAGGAGGTGATCGCCCGCAGCACGGACATCATCAAGCGCCGTGGCCGCAACGAGGACGTCGCGGCGCTCCAGTACTGGAAGTCCTTCGGTGTCGCCGAGCCCGGCGGCCGGATCACGGACCAGACCTTCCAGCTCTGGATCGACTGGCTGACCGCCCACGGTGACATCAAGGCCGGGCAGGTCAAGGCGGCCGACCTCTACACCAACCAGTTCAACGGATACTCGGCCGCCTCGCCCACTCCCACCGCCGGGAGCTGAGCCCGCGATGACCGATCACATCAGCCTCCGCCAGGTCACCAAGACGTTCCCGGTCCGGGGGCGTGCGGGAGACCGCCCGCCCTCCGGGTTCATCGCCCTCGACTCGGTCGAACTCGACGTCGCCAAGGGCGAGTTCCTGACAGTCGTCGGACCGAGCGGCTGCGGAAAATCCACCTTGCTGGACCTCCTCGGGGGTCTGACGGCGCCGACCTCCGGCGAGATCCTGCTCGACGGCCGGCCGGTCACCGGCCCGGGGATCGACCGCAGCATCGTCTTCCAGCAGTACGCACTGCTGCCGTGGCGGACAGCCCAGGGCAACGTGGAGTTCGGCCTGGAGGCCACCGGCGTGGCGAGGCGGCAACGGGCCGCCAGGGCACGGGAGTACCTCGACCTGGTCGGTCTCACCGGCTTCGAGGACCGCCACCCGCACGAACTCTCCGGCGGTATGAAGCAGCGGGTCGCGATCGCCCGCAGTCTCGCGTACGACCCGGCCGTCCTGTTGATGGACGAGCCGTTCGCGGCGCTCGACGCACAGACCCGCGAGTCGCTCCAGGACGAACTACTGCGGATCTGGCAGCGGACGGGCAAGACCGTCGTGTTCATCACCCATGGCATCGAGGAGGCGGTCTACCTGGGCGGCCGCGTCGCGGTGCTCACGTCGCGGCCGGGCCGGGTGAAGGAAGTCGTCCGGATCGACCTGGGTGAGCGTGCGGCCGGTCACGACCTGCGATCCAGCCCGGAGTTCGCCCGCTACCGCCACCGGATCTGGAGCCTGCTGCACGACGAGGTCAGCCGTGCGCAGCAGTTGGAGAGAGAGGTCAGCCGCATATGAGCACCGATCTGAACCCGCGCGCGGCGGTGGACGTGCGGACGGCCCCCGTCGAACCCCGGCCTACGGTCGAACCGGCCCCAGGCGGGGTATCAGCCCCGAGCAGTGCGTCGACCCCGCCGCCGACCCCGGGTGGGACGGCGGCCCCGGCACCGGCCCTCCGGTCGAGGGTGCCGCGCCGTCTGCTGCGGCTACTGCTGAGCGGCGCCACGAAGTCCGTGGCGATCGTCGCGCTGCTGCTGCTCTGGGAGCTCGCCCCGCGGTTCGAGCTGGTGGACCCGACCTTCCTGCCGCCGTTCAGCGAGGTGCTGGGCGCCTGGTACGGGCTGCTGCAGAACGGCCAGCTGGCCGACAACACGCTGGCCAGCCTGACCCGTTCGCTCAGCGGCTTCGGCCTGGCGGTGGTGATCGGTGTGCCGCTCGGCCTGCTGATCGGCTGGTACCGGCCGGTGGCCAACCTGCTCAGCCCGCTGCTGGAGCTGTTCCGCAACACGGCGGCGCTCGCCCTGCTCCCGGTGTTCGTACTGATCCTCGGCATCGGCGAGACGTCCAAGATCTCGATCGTGCTGTACGCCTGCCTGTGGCCGATCCTGCTCAACACCATCAGCGCGGTGCGCAGTGTGGACCCGACGCTGATCCGGCTCGCCCGCTCGCTGGACCTCTCCGCGCCCCGGCTGTTCCAGAAGGTGATCCTGCCCGCCTCGGTGCCGGTGGTCTTCACCGGCGTCCGGCTCGCCGGGGCGGTGTCGATCCTGGTGCTGGTGGCCGCCGAGATGGTGGGGGCGAAGGCGGGACTCGGCTATCTGATCAACGCGTCGCAGTACAACTTCGCGATCCCGCAGATGTACGCGGGGATCGTGACGATCTCCGTCATCGGGCTGGTCTTCAACCAGCTGCTGGTCGCGTTGGAGCGCCGGTTCACCGCCTGGCGCGCCCCGCTGGGCGGTTGAGAGGCCTGACATGAGTACACGACAGGAGTTCACGGCCGACGTCCTGGTGGTCGGCGGCGGCCCGGCGGCCACCTGGGCGGCGCTGGACGCGGCCCGCGCGGGCGCGGACGTCGTCCTGGCCGACAAGGGGTACTGCGGGACGAGCGGCTCGACGGCGGCAGGCGGCACCGGCGTCTGGTACGTCGACCCGGAGCCGGTGCGGCGCGAGGCGGCGATGGCGAGCCGGGAGGCGCTCGGCGGATACCTGGCCGACCGTCGCTGGATGGCCAGGGTCCTCGACCAGACCTACGCCAACATGAACGAGCTGGCGGACAGCGGGAGTTATCCCTTCCCGACCGGTCCGGACGGCCGCCAGCTGCGGAACGGTCTGCAAGGCCCCGAGTACATGCGCCGGATGCGGATCCGGGTGCGGCGGGCGGGTGTCCGCATCCTCGACCACAGCCCCGTCACCGAACTGCTCACCGCCGCCGACGGTTCGGTCGCCGGTGCTGCGGGCCACCGCCGGCAGGCCGGGCACCCCTTCCTGGTGCGGGCGGGCGCCGTGGTGCTCGCCACCGGGGGCTGCGCGTTCCTCAGCAAGGCACTCGGCACCAACACCAACACCGGCGACGGCGCCCTGTACGCGGCCGAAGTCGGCGCCGAGCTCTCGGGGATGGAGTTCTCCAACGCCTACGGCATCGCGCCGGAGCACACCTCGGTGACCAAGACCGCCTTCTACTCGTACGCCAGTTTCACCACGGCGGACGGCGCCCCGTTGGAGGGCGCGGCCAGCCAGGGCGGCCGTTCGGTGATCGCCCGTTCACTGCTGGCGGGGAACAAGGTGTACTGCCTGCTGGACCGCGCCGACGAAGCGGCCCGACGCGCGATGCGCCTGGCCCAGCCCAACTTCTTCCTGACCTTCGACCGGCTGGGCATCGACCCGTTCACCGACCGGTTCGCCGTCACCCTGCTCGCCGAGGGCACCGTGCGCGGCACCGGCGGCATCCGGATCGCGGGCGACGACTGCCGCACCACCGTCCCCGGCCTGTACGCCGCCGGGGACGCCGCCACCCGTGAGGAGATCTGCGGGGGCTTCACCGGCGGCGGCAGCCACAACGCGGCCTGGGCGATGTCCTCGGGCACCTGGGCCGGGCGAGGCGCCGCCGGGTACGCGCGTGCGCTCGGGCCCGGTGCCCATCGTCGTACGCTCGCCCCGGCCGGCCGGGCCGGGCTGCGCCCCACCGGGACGCCCGGCGGGGACGCCCGCGAGATCGTCACCACCGTCCAGCGCGAAGTGCTTCCGTACGACAAGAACTACCTCCGGCACGGGGACGGCCTCACCGGGGCGCTCACCGTGCTCGACGACGCCTGGGCGCGGCTGCGGGCCGGGCTGCGGGCCACGGGTGCGGACGCGATCCGGGCCCGGCAGGCGGCGGCGCTCGCCGCGAACGCCCGCTGGATGTACCGCTCGGCGCTCGCCCGTACCGAATCCCGGGGGATGGCCCGCCGGCTCGACCACCCCGACCAGGATCCGGCGCAGCACCACCGGATCGCCACCGGCGGCCTGGACGAGGTCTGGACCCGCCCGCTGCCCCGCGCCACCACGGAGGTCACCGCATGATCGAACTCGTCTCCCCGGAACGCTGCATCGCCTGCGACAAGTGCATCAAGGTCTGCCCGACCGACGTCTTCGAGCGGGGCACCGACGGCATCCCGTCGATCGCGCGGCAGGACGACTGCCAGACCTGCTTCCAGTGCGAAGCCAACTGCCCGGTCGACGCGCTGTTCGTCGCCCCGTACACCCACCCGCAGCCGCAGGACCCGGCCGTCCGCGACGAGCGGCGGCTGGCCGAGGCCGGGCTGCTCGGCAGCTACCGCGCGCAGATCGGCTGGGGCCGGGGCCGGACCCCGGGCGCGCTGCGCGCGATCGGCCCGGCCCTGGGGCCGGCCGCTTCGGCCGCCCCCATCACCTCCTGACCGTCCGTACCGTACCCACCGTCCGAAGGAGATCCCCATGACCAGCACCTTCGAGATCCGCAAGATCGGCGGCCGGATCGGCGCCGAGATCCTCGGCGTCGACACCGCCGCCGCACTCGACGCGGAGACCGTCGAGAAGCTCAACGCCGCGTTGGTGGAGCACAAGGCGCTCTTCTTCCGCGCCCAGCAGCTGGACGACGACGGCCAGACCCGCTTCGCCGCCAACTTCGGCACCCTCACCACCGCGCACCCGACCGTCCCCGCGCTCGACGGCCAGCCGAACGTCCTGGCGGTGGACAGCGAGGACGGCGGCCGGGCCAACCACTGGCACACCGACGTGACCTTCGTCCGTACGCCTCCGAAGGCCAGCACCCTGCGCAGCCTGATCGTCCCGCCGTACGGCGGCAACACGCTGATCGCCAACACCCAGGCCGCGTACCGGGACCTTCCGGAGCAGCTGCGCGAGTTCGCCGACCGGCTCTGGGCCGTGCACACCAACGACTACGACTACGCGCAGGGAAAGGAGCTGGACGCCGCGGACCAGGAGCGCCGCCGGGTCTTCACCGCCCGCAAGTACCGCACCGTCCACCCGGTGGTACGGGTGCACCCGGAGAGCGGTGAGCGTGGGCTGTTCATCGGCGGCTTCGCGCAGTCGGTCGTCGGCCTGCCGACCGCCGAGTCCCACGACCTGCTGCGCAGCCTGCAGGCGTACGTGACCCGGCCCGAGAACGTGGTCCGCTGGCGCTGGGAGCTGGGGGACGTGGTGCTGTTCGACAACCGCGCCACCCAGCACTACGCGCCGGACGACTACGACGACCTGCCGCGCCGCCTGCACCGCGTCACCGTCGCCGGTGACGTCCCGGTGGGTGTGACGGGCGAGCCCAGCCAGGTGCTGGAGGGTGACGACGCCTCGCACTACACGCCCTGACCGGCAGCCCGGCCGCGCGGAGGACTCCGTGCGGCCGGGCCGAGGGCTGAGGGCCGAGGGCTGAGGGCCGAGGGCGGCCGACGCCACGGGGGAAGGCCCGGACCGAGTGGTCCGGGCCCGTCCCCCGGGGGGGGGGGGCGGGCCTGCCCCCGGGCCGCCGGGGCCCCGGCGGCGGGGCGGGCCGGGGCGCCCCCCCCCGC
>NZ_JBHVWC010000093.1:0-20764 GCF_042882445.1 Kitasatospora sp. NPDC058218
GCGGGGGCCGGCCCCCGGGGGGGGGGCCCCCCCCCCGCCTGCGGTCCGATCACATCAGCCGACCGCAGGTCAGTCCTGCACGGCCTTCTTCAGCTGCTCGACCCGGTCCGTCCGCTCCCAGGTGAAGTCCGGCAGCTCACGGCCGAAGTGGCCGTACGCGGCGGTCTGCGAGTAGATCGGGCGGAGCAGGTCCAGGTCGCGGATGATCGCGGCCGGGCGGAGGTCGAACACCTCGGTGACGGCCTTCTGGATGGCGAGCACCGGCACGGTCTCCGTGCCGAAGGTCTCCACGAAGAGGCCGACCGGCTCGGCCTTGCCGATCGCGTACGCGACCTGCACCTCGGCGCGGCTGGCGAGGCCGGCGGCGACGATGTTCTTCGCCACCCAGCGCATCGCGTAGGCGGCCGAGCGGTCCACCTTGGACGGGTCCTTGCCGGAGAAGGCACCGCCACCGTGGCGGGCGAAGCCGCCGTAGGTGTCGATGATGATCTTGCGGCCGGTGAGGCCGGCGTCGCCCATCGGGCCGCCGATCTCGAAGCGCCCGGTCGGGTTGACCAGCAGGCGGTAGCCGTCGGTGACGAGCTTGATGCCCTGCTCGGCCAGCGCCTTGAGCTCCGGCTCCACGACGAACTCGCGGATGTCCGGGGTGAGCAGCGAGTCGAGGTCGATGTCGCTCGCGTGCTGCGAGGAGACGACCACCGTGTCGAGGCGGACGGCCTTGTCGCCGTCGTACTCGATGGTGACCTGGGTCTTGCCGTCGGGGCGCAGGTACGGGATGGTCCCGTTCTTGCGGACCTCGGAGAGGCGACGCGACAGGCGGTGCGCCAGGGTGATCGGCAGCGGCATGAGCTCGGGCGTCTCGTCGGACGCGTAGCCGAACATCAGGCCCTGGTCACCGGCGCCCTGCTTGTCCAGGTCGTCCTCGTCACCCTCCACCCGGGCCTCGTACGCCGTGTCGACACCCTGTGCGATGTCGGGCGACTGGGCACCGATGGACACCGACACGCCGCAGGAGGCGCCGTCGAAGCCCTTCTTGGAGCTGTCGTAGCCGATCTCCAGGATCTTGTCCCGGACGAGCTGCGCGATCGGCGCGTAAGCCTTGGTGGTCACCTCGCCGGCCACGTGCACCTGGCCGGTGGTGATGAGCGTCTCCACGGCGACCCGGGACGTCGGGTCCTCTCGGAGGAGAGCGTCAAGGATGGTGTCGCTGATCTGGTCAGCGATCTTGTCGGGGTGTCCCTCGGTCACGGATTCCGAGGTGAACAGGCGGCGAGACACAGCGCTCCCTGGGGTTGCAGCGGCTGCTGACTGAAGGCCCCCGGCGAACCGGGGACATCCGGAAAGACTTGATTCCTGGAGTGTAACGGTCAGCTACCGGCTATCGGGACTCGATTCCGGAAAAGGAGACCGGATGCTCGCTCCTTGAGATCACTCCGCGACCGGTTGCCACCGCTTCACGACCAGGTCCCACACCACGTCGGCGAGCGCCTCCTTGGGCCCCACCGGCACCGCCGTCTCACTGCCGTCCGAGCCCAGCACCACGGCCTCGTTGACGTCCGCACCGAACGCCTTGCCGTTGCCGACCTCGTTCACCACCAGCAGGTCACAGCCCTTGCGGGCGAGCTTGGCGCGACCGTTCGCGAGCACGTCGTCGGTCTCCGCCGCGAAACCCACCACCAGTTGACCCGAACGGGGGCGGTGCGCGGAGAGCTCGGCCAGGATGTCCGGATTGCGGACCAGCGCGACCGGGGCCGGCTCGACCCCGTCCACCTTCTTGATCTTGCCGCCGGCGTACTCGGCCGGCCGGAAGTCGGCCACCGCGGCGGCCATCACCACCACGTCGGCGTCGGCCGCCGCCTTGATCGCGGCCTCCCGCAGCTCCAGCGCGGTCGAGACGTGCACCACGTCCACCCCGGCCGGGTCGGGCAGCTCCGCGTTGGCCGAGAGCAGCGTCACCCGGGCGCCGCGCGCGGCGGCGGTGGCGGCGAGCGCGTAGCCCTGCTTCCCGGAGGAGCGGTTGCCGAGGTAGCGCACCGGGTCCAGCGGCTCACGGGTGCCGCCGGCCGAGACCACCACGTGCCGGCCGGCCAGATCGGCGACGGCGGTGCCCCGGCGCAGCAGCGCCCGGCAGGCGTCGAAGATCGCGGAGGGCTCGGGCAGCCGCCCCTTGCCGGTGTCCTTGCCGGTCAGCCGTCCGACGGCGGGCTCCAGCACGACGACGCCCCGGCGGCGCAGCGTGGCCACGTTCTCCCGGGTCGCCGGGTGCTCCCACATCTCGGTGTGCATCGCGGGCGCCAGGACGACCGGGCAGCGCGCGGTGAGCAGGGTGTTGGTGAGCAGGTCGTCGGCCAGCCCGTGGGCCGCCTTCGCCATCAGGTCCGCGGTCGCGGGGGCGACCACGACGAGGTCGGCGCTCTGCCCGATCCGCACGTGCGGCACCTCGTGGACCCGTTCCCAGGTCTCGGTGGCGGCCGGCCGGCCGGAGAGCGCGGCCCAGGTGGCCTCGCCGACGAAGTGCAGCGCGGCCTCGGTGGGCACCACGGTGACCTGGTGGCCGGATTCGGTGAACCGCCGCAGCACCTCGCACGCCTTGTAGGCGGCGATGCCGCCGCTGACGCCGAGGACGACGCGGGGGGCGTCGGCCCGGTCCGTGCTCGCGCTCATGCTTCCCACTCTCTCCTCGCTCGGGACGTGCTCACCCTACGACCCCCCGCCGGCCGGCGGGACGGTGCACCCCGTCCCACCTCCCCCGCCGGCGGACACCGGCCGAGCAGGGGCGCACGGCCGCAGGAACGCCGAAGGGCCCGCCGGAACGAATCCGGCGGGCCCTTCGACAGTTCGACAGAACGAGAGGGGGCCGACTCAGGCCGCCTCGATCGCCTCCGCGGTGAGCATGCCGGCGTTGATCTCGCGCAGCGCGATCGACAGCGGCTTCTCGTGCACGTGGGTGTCGACCAGCGGGCCGACGTACTCCAGCAGGCCCTCACCGAGCTGCGAGTAGTACGCGTTGATCTGGCGCGCGCGCTTGGCGGCGTAGATCACGAGGCTGTACTTGGAGTCGGTGGCCTCAAGCAGCTCATCGATCGGCGGGTTGATGATGCCCTCGGGCGCGGTCATGGAAGAGGACACGCGAAAACCTTCCGAAAGGTGGAAAAGACAGACAGGTCAGGCTACACCGAGCAAGGCTAGCAGTTCGGCCGCTACCTGCTCGACCGAGGTGTTGACAAGACTCGTGTCGAACTCCGGCTCGGCGGCCAGCTCGACCTTGGCCGCGTCCAGCCGCTTCTCGATCACGTCCTGCGGCTCGGTGCCCCGGCCGGTGAGCCGGCGCACCAGCTCGTCCCAGCTCGGCGGAGCCAAGAAGACCAGCTGCGCCTCGGGCATCGACTCGCGCACCTGACGGGCGCCCTGCAGGTCGATCTCCAGCAGGACCGGCACGCCGGCTTCCAGCTTCTCCAGCACGGCCTGGCGCGGGGTGCCGTAGCGGTTGCCCGCGAACACCGCCCACTCCAGCAACTCGCCGTTGGCGATCAGCTTGTCGAACTCGTCGTTGTCGACGAAGTGGTACTGGACCCCGTGCTGCTCGCCCGGCCTCGGATGGCGGGTCGTCGCCGACACCGAGAGCCAGACCTCGGGGTGCTGCTTCCTCATATGAGCGACGACCGTGCTCTTGCCGACCCCCGAGGGGCCGGAGAGCACGGTCAGCCGCGGACGCTCACTCATGCACCGATTATCCCGGATCGCGGACGCTCCCGGGACCACGGGGGCACGGTCAGGCGGCACCGCCGCCGAACTCCCGCTCCAGGGAGGCGATCTGGTTCGTGCCGAGGCCACGGACACGACGACTCTCGCTGATGCCGAGGCGCTCCATGATCTGCTTGGCGCGGACCTTGCCCACGCCCGGGAGGGACTCCAGCAGTGCGGAGACCTTCATCTTGCCGATCACGTCGTTGTCGGCCTTGCCGGCCTTGATCACCTCGTGCAGGGAGGCGCCGGAGTGCTTGAGCCGGTTCTTGACCTCGGCGCGCTCCCGGCGAGCCTCGGCGGCCTTGGCGAGCGCGGCGGTGCGCTGTTCAGGGGTAAGGGGCGGAAGAGCCACGCCGTTCACCTCAGGGTGTGGAAGGAAGGGATTGAGCTATGACTGGTTTGGTTCCCAGGACACCGGCCGCAGGGGAACCTCACGGCTCTGACCTGCGAGAGCAACGGGAATCGCCGCTCTTCGATGACCTATCGCCGGACACTACCCGGATTGCGGCGCCACGTCAGGAAAAGAACACGAAAAGTCCTGGTCAGCCAAGGCCGACCAGGACTTTCCCGGGCAAAATGACCGCGATTGCGGACCTTTGGCACCACCGATGTGACGGCGCTCACGTCAAGTCGTGAGGCCCCGCGCCACCCCGTCACGCCATCGCAGCACATCACGCCACCTCCCGGGCGGCCGTTCCGTGCCCTCCGACGGCGTTCCGGCGCCCGCTACTTCACCGCGTCCGCGTACTCCTGGACGAAGCGCTCCGCCGCCTCCCGCAGGGCCGGCAGCGACGGGCCGTGCCGCAGGACGTCCCGGCTGACGCTCGGCACCACGTTGCGCACCGAGGCGCCGAACACCCGCGGCAGGTCCGCCATCGTGGCGCCCTGGGCGCCGATCCCCGGGGCCAGCAGCGGGCCGTTGATCGCCAGGTCAACGCCGGCGTCGGCCAGCGTCGCACCGACCACCGCGCCGAAGGAGCCGAGCGGCTCGGCGCCGGCGTTCTCGGCCGCCAGCTGCCGCAGCACGGAGGCCGCCACCGACTCGCCGTCCGCGCCGGTCGCGCGCTGCACCTCGGCGCCCTCCGGGTTGGAGGTGAGCGCCAGCGCGAACACCCCCGCGCCGCTCGCCGCCGCCAGGTCGAGCGCCGGGCGCAGCGAACCGAAGCCCAGGTAGGGGCTGACGGTGACGGCGTCCGAGAAGAGCGGGCTGCCCGGTGCGAGGAAGGCCTCGGCGTAGGCGGCCATGGTGGAGCCGATGTCGCCGCGCTTGGCGTCCATCAGGACCAGCGCGCCGGCCGCGCGGGCCTCCTCGACGGACTTCTCCAGCACCGCGACGCCCTTGGAGCCGAAGCGCTCGAAGAAGGCGGCCTGGGGCTTGAGCACGGCGACCCGGTCGGCCAGGGCCTCGACCACGGTGCGGCTGAAGGTCTCCAGGCCCGCCACGGAGTCCTCCAGCCCCCAGGCGGCGAGCAGGGCGGCGTGCGGGTCGATGCCGACGCAGAGCTGGCCGCGGGTGTCGAGGGCGTGGCGCAGGCGGGCACCGAAGGGGGCGAGGGTCATGACGTCCTTCCAGGGCGTACGGCGTGGGTGAGGGGGTTCAGGAGGCCTTGGCGCTGCCGACGGCGGCCGCCAGGTTGCGGAAGCCGCCGGCCCGGACGCGGGCGGAGAGGCCCCTGTGGATGCGCCGGCACCAGAACGGGCCCTGGTAGATGAAGGCGCTGTAGCCCTGGACCAGGTCGGCGCCGTGGACGATGCGCTGCCAGGCGTCCTCGGCGGTCTCGATGCCGCCGACCGAGACCAGGGTCAGCCGGCCCTCGGTGCGGGCGCGCAGGCGCTGCAGCACCTCCAGCGCACGGGCCTTGAGCGGGGCGCCGGAGAGGCCGCCCATGCCGATCTCCTCGATCCGGGCGGCGCTCTCGCGCAGGCCCTCGCGGCCGATCGTGGTGTTGGTGGCGATGATGCCGTCCAGGCCCAGCTCCAGGGCGAGGTCGGCGACCGCGTCGACGTCCTCGTCGGCCAGGTCGGGGGCGATCTTGACCAGCAGCGGCACGTGGTGCGCGGTGGAGCGGTCGGCGGCCTCCCGGACGGCGGCGAGCAGCGGGCCGAGGTGCGAGACGGCCTGGAGGTTGCGCAGCCCCGGGGTGTTCGGGGAGCTGACGTTGACCACCAGGTAGTCGGCGTACTTGGCGAGCCGCTCGGTGGACTTCACGTAGTCGGCGATCGCGTCGGCCTCCTCGACCACCTTGGTCTTGCCGATGTTGATGCCGACGACCGGGGTGGAGCTGGTGTGCGGGCGCTGGGCGAGGCGGGCGGCGACCCGGGCCGAGCCCTGGTTGTTGAAGCCCATCCGGTTGATCAGCGCGCGGTCCTCGACCAGGCGGAACAGCCGCGGGGCCGGGTTGCCGGGCTGCGGCTCACCGGTGACGGTGCCGATCTCGACGTAGTCGAAGCCGAGCATCGACAGACCGTCGATGCCGACGCCGTTCTTGTCGAAGCCGGCCGCCAGGCCGAACGGCCCGGGCAGGTCGAGGCCGAGCGCGGTGGTGCGCAGCGCGCGGTCCCGCGGCGCGAGCACCCACCGCACCAGGCTGCGCAGCCCGGGCACCGAGGAGGCCAGCCGAACCCAGAAGAAGGCCAGGTGGTGCGCCTTCTCGGGGTCCATCTTCTTGAAGACGTGGTCGAACAGGAGCTTGTACAAAACGGGCCTCCAGAGGGGGCGGGGCGCAGCCCGTCGGCAGGGCGGTGGCGGGCCTGGGGGTCCCCCGGCCGAAGGCCGGGGTGGGGGTGGGCATGGCAGTGGGGGGCACCCGGCGGTTCGGTGCCCCCCACTGCGGTGGTGCTACTTCGCGCGGCCGGCGTTGATCAGCTGGGCGTGCTCCTGGAGCGACATCACCCCGACCTCGTCGCGCAGCAGCGCGTCGATGCCCTGGACGGCGGCGCCCATGGCCTGGACGGTGGTCAGGCAGGGCACGGCGCGCGCGACGGCGGCGGTGCGGATCTCGTAGCCGTCGAGGCGGCCACCGGTGCCGTACGGCGTGTTGATGATGAGGTCGACCTCACCGTCGTGGATCAGCTGGACGATGGTCCGCTCGCCGTTCGGGCCCTCGCCCTCGCTGTGCTTGCGCACCACGGTGGCGGGGATGCCGCCGCGCTGCAGCACCTCGGCGGTGCCGGCGGTGGCGAGGATCTCGAAGCCGAGGCCGACCAGCGCGCGGGCCGGGAAGACCAGGTTGCGCTTGTCGCGGTTGGCGACGGAGACGAAGACCTTGCCCTTGGTCGGCAGCGCGCCGTAGGCACCGGCCTGCGACTTGGCGTACGCCGTGCCGAAGACCTTGTCGATGCCCATGACCTCGCCGGTGGAGCGCATCTCCGGGCCGAGCACGGTGTCCACGCCGCGGCCGTAGATGTCGCGGAAGCGGCTCCACGGCATCACGGCCTCCTTGACGGAGATCGGGCAGTCGGCGGGCAGGGTGCCGCCGTCGCCCTCGGCCGGGAGCAGGCCCTCGGCGCGCAGCTCGGCGACGGTGGCGCCGAGCGAGATCCGGGCGGCGGCCTTGGCCAGCGGCACCGCCGTGGCCTTGGAGGTGAACGGCACGGTGCGGGAGGCGCGCGGGTTGGCCTCCAGCACGTACAGGATGTCGCCGGAGAGGGCGAACTGGATGTTGATCAGACCGCGGACGCCGACGCCGCGGGCGATCGCCTCGGTGGAGGCGCGCAGCCGCTTGATGTCGTAGCCGCCGAGGGTGATCGGGGGCAGCGCGCAGGCGGAGTCGCCGGAGTGGATGCCGGCCTCCTCGATGTGCTCCATGACGCCGCCGAGGTAGAGCTCGGTGCCGTCGTAGAGCGCGTCGACGTCGATCTCCACCGCGTCGTCGAGGAAGCGGTCGATCAGCACCGGGTGCTCGGAGATCAGACCGGCGTGCCGCTCCAGGTAGGACGCGAGCGAGGCCTCGTCGTAGACGATCTCCATGCCGCGGCCGCCGAGCACGTAGGACGGGCGGGCCAGCACGGGGTAGCCGATCTCGTCGGCGATCGCCTTGGCCTCCTCGAAGGAGAAGGCGGTGCCGTGCTTGGGGGCGGGCAGGCCGGCGTCGCGCAGCACGCGGCCGAAGGCGCCGCGCTCCTCGGCGAGGTCGATCGCCTCGGGCTGGGTGCCGACGATCGGCACGCCGTTGTCCTTGAGCGCCTGGGCCAGGCCGAGCGGGGTCTGGCCGCCGAGCTGGACGATCACGCCGGCCAGCGGTCCGGCCTGCTGCTCGGCGTGGACGATCTCCAGCACGTCCTCCAGGGTGAGCGGCTCGAAGTAGAGCCGGTCGGAGGTGTCGTAGTCGGTGGAGACGGTCTCCGGGTTGCAGTTGACCATCACGGTCTCGTACCCGGCCTCGGCCAGCGCGAAGGAGGCGTGGACGCAGGAGTAGTCGAACTCGATGCCCTGGCCGATGCGGTTGGGGCCCGAGCCGAGGATGATCACCGCGGGCTTGGTGCGCGGGGCGACCTCGTTCTCCTCGTCGTAGGACGAGTAGAAGTACGGGGTCTTGGCGGCGAACTCGGCGGCGCAGGTGTCGACGGTCTTGAACACCGGGCGGATGCCGAGCGCGTGCCGGACCTCGCGGACCACGTCGGGCCGCAGGCCGCGGATCTCGCCGATCTGCTGGTCGGAGAAGCCGTGCCGCTTGGCGTGGCGCAGCAGCTCGGGGGTGAGCTCGCCGGCCTCGGTCAGCTCGGCGGCGATCTCGTCCAGCAGGAAGAGCTGGTCGACGAACCACGGGTCGATCTTGGTGGCCTCGAACACCTCCTCCTCGGTGGCGCCGGCCCGGATGGCCTCCATGACGGTGTTGATCCGGCCGTCGGTGGGCACCACGGCCTTCTCCAGCAGCGCGGCCTTGTCGCCGACGGGGCCGGCCCAGGTGAACTGGGAGCCCTTCTTCTCCAGCGAGCGGAGCGCCTTGTTGAGCGCCTCGGGGAAGTTGCGGCCCATGGCCATGGCCTCGCCGACCGACTTCATGGTGGTGGTCAGCGTCGCGTCGGCGCTCGGGAACTTCTCGAACGCGAACCGCGGGACCTTCACCACGACGTAGTCGAGGGTCGGCTCGAACGACGCCGGCGTCTGCTCGGTGATGTCGTTGGGGATCTCGTCCAGGGTGTAGCCGACGGCGAGCTTCGCCGCGATCTTGGCGATCGGGAAGCCGGTCGCCTTCGAGGCCAGCGCCGAGGAGCGCGAGACGCGCGGGTTCATCTCGATGACGATGACCCGGCCGTCCACGGGGTCGACCGCGAACTGGATGTTGCAGCCGCCGGTGTCGACGCCGACCTCGCGGATGACGGCGATGCCGATGTCGCGCAGGATCTGGTACTCGCGGTCGGTCAGCGTCATCGCCGGGGCGACGGTGATCGAGTCACCGGTGTGCACGCCCATCGGGTCGAAGTTCTCGATGGAGCAGACGACCACGACGTTGTCGTTCTTGTCGCGCATCAGCTCCAGCTCGTACTCCTTCCAGCCGAGGATGGACTCCTCCAGGAGCACCTCGGTGGTCGGCGACAGGGTCAGGCCCTGGCCGGCGATGCGCCGCAGCTCGTCCTCGTCGTGGGCGAAGCCGGAGCCGGCGCCGCCCATGGTGAAGGAGGGCCGGACCACGACCGGGTAGCCGCCGAGCGTGTCGACGCCGGCCAGCACCTCGTCCATGGTGTGGCAGATCACCGAGCGGGCGGACTCGCCGTGGCCGATCTTGGCGTTGACGGCCTCGACGACGCCCTTGAAGAGCTCGCGGTCCTCGCCCTTGTGGATCGAGTCGACCTTGGCGCCGATGAGCTCCACGTTGTACTTGGCGAGCACGCCGTTGGCGTCCAGCGAGATCGCCGTGTTGAGCGCGGTCTGCCCGCCGAGGGTCGGCAGCAGGGCGTCGGGGCGCTCCTTGGCGATGATCTTCTCGACGAACTCCGGGGTGATCGGCTCGACGTAGGTGGCGTCGGCGATCTCCGGGTCGGTCATGATCGTGGCCGGGTTGGAGTTGACCAGGATGACCCGCAGGCCCTCGGCCTTGAGCACCCGGCAGGCCTGCGTGCCCGAGTAGTCGAACTCGGCGGCCTGACCGATCACGATCGGGCCGGACCCGATGACCAGGACGGACTTGATGTCGGTGCGCTTAGGCACGCTGGCCCTCCATGAGCTCAACACTGTGCTTGTCGTCGCCCCGCATGAGCGCGACGAACCGGTCGAAGAGGTAGGCCGCGTCGTGCGGGCCGGCTGCCGCTTCGGGGTGGTACTGCACGCTGAAGGCGGGCACGTCCAGCGCCTGGAGACCCTCGACCACGTCGTCGTTGAGGCAGACGTGGGAGACCTCGACCCGGCCGAAGGGCGTGTCGCTCACCTTGTCCAGCGGTGCGTTCACGGCGAAGCCGTGGTTGTGCGCGGTGACCTCGACCTTGCCGGTGGTGCGGTCCTGCACCGGCTGGTTGATGCCGCGGTGGCCGTACTTGAGCTTGTAGGTGCCGAAGCCCAGCGCGCGGCCGAGGATCTGGTTGCCGAAGCAGATCCCGAAGAACGGGGTCTTGCGCTCCAGCACGCCCTGCGCCACGGCGACCTGGTGGTCGGCGGTGGCCGGGTCGCCCGGTCCGTTGGAGAAGAAGACGCCGTCGGGGTTGACGGCGTAGATGTCCTCCAGCGTGGAGTTCGCCGGCAGCACGTGCACCTCGATGCCGCGCTCGGCCATCCGCTGCGGGGTCATCGCCTTGATGCCGAGGTCCAGCGCGGCCACGGTGTACTTCTTCTCGCCGACGGCGGGCACCACGTACGCCTCGGTGGTGGCGACCTCGGGGCAGAGGTCGGCGCCCTTCATCTCGGGCGACTGCTGCACCTTGGCGAGCAGGGCGGCGTCGTCCGCCAGCGCCGGGCCGGAGAAGATGCCGCAGCGCATCGCGCCGCGCTCGCGCAGGTGGCGGGTGAGGGCGCGGGTGTCGATGCCGCTGATGCCGACGACGCCCTGGTTGACGAGCTCCTCGTCGAGCGAGCGGCGCGAGCGCCAGTTGGACGCGACGCGGGCGGGGTCGCGCACGATGAAGCCCGCGACCCAGATCCGGCGGGACTCGTCGTCCTCGTCGTTCCAGCCGGTGTTGCCGATCTGCGGGGCGGTCATCGCGACCACCTGGCGGTGGTAGGACGGGTCGGTCAGGGTCTCCTGGTAGCCGGACATGCCGGTGTTGAAGACGGCCTCGCCGAAGGTCTCGCCGATCGCGCCGTAGGCCTGGCCGCGGAAGGTCCGGCCGTCCTCCAGGACGAGCACGGCGGGGACGCGGTCCCGCCGTTGGCGCTGCGTGGTGGGGGCAGGTGCGGTCATTGAGCGGCCTCTTCCGTCTTCGTCTGCGTACGTGTTGCAAGGTGAGCGATCGCCTCGACCCAGGCGGCGTGCTCGTCGGGGTGGTCGGCCCGGAAGCCGGAGTCCAGCGCGGTGCCCTCGTGCGTCCAGGTGACGACGAGCAGTCCGGACGGCACGACCTTGCCGGCGATCCCGGAGTCCGTCCGGGCACCGGTCAGGTGCTCGGCCGGGATCCAGAAGTCGACGTCGCCGGGGCGCTGCACCAGCAGGCCGTCCGCGCCGAGGGTCAGGTCGGCGCGGCTGCGGGTGCCCAGGCCGTGCGCGACGACCCGGTCCAGCCAGTTCCCGGCGGTGGTGGTGCCGTGGTACCGGCCGCTGGTCTCCAGGATGGTCCGGCCGGCGCGGGCCGGCACGGCGGGCAGCGGCGGGATGCCGGACTGCAGGGTGCGCCGCCAGTTCCAGCCCTGGCGCATCAGCCAGTAGATCAGCCCGATCACCAGCAGCAGGCCGACGGCCCAGCCGATGTACGCGGGCCAGTCGGTGACCTTGGCCTTCTCCTGGGCGAGCAGGGCGAAGGTGCTCACGCGAGCCCGCCCTGCTCGACCAGCTCGCCGGCCAGCACGGTGGCGGTGCCGCGCAGGAAGGTCGCGTGCACCCGTCCGGGCAGGTCCAGACCGCGGTAGGGGGTGTTACGGCTGCGGGTGGCGAAGCTGTCGGGATTCACGGCACCACGGTACGCGGGATCGAACAGCACCAGGTTCGCCGGCTCACCGACCGAGACGGGTCGCCCGTGGCCGCCGAGACGGCCGATCCGGGCCGGGCGGTGCGACATCCGGTCGGCGACGCCCTCCCAGTTCAGCAGGCCGGTGTCGACCATGGTCTGCTGCACCACGGAGAGCGCGGTCTCCAGGCCGACCATGCCCATCGCGGCCACGGCCCACTCGCAGTCCTTGTCCTCGGACGGGTGCGGCGCGTGGTCGGTCGCGACGGCGTCGATGGTGCCGTCCGCGAGCGCCTTGCGCAGCGCCTGGACGTCGGCCGCGGTGCGCAGCGGCGGGTTCACCTTGTACACCGGGTCGTAGGAGCGGACCAGCTCGTCGGTGAGCAGCAGGTGGTGCGGGGTGACCTCGGCGGTGACGTTCCAGCCCTTGGCCTTGGCCCAGCGGATGATCTCCACCGAGCCGGCCGTCGAGACGTGGCAGACGTGCAGGCGCGAGCCGACGTGCGCGGCGAGCAGCACGTCACGGGCGATGATCGCCTCCTCGGCGACGGCCGGCCAGCCGCCGAGCCCGAGCTCGCCGGAGACCTGGCCCTCGTTCATCTGGGCGCCCTCGGTGAGCCGCGGCTCCTGGGCGTGCTGGGCGACGACCCCGTCGAAGGCCTTCACGTACTCCAGCGCCCTGCGCATGATCACCGCGTCGTCCACGCACTTGCCGTCGTCGGAGAAGACCCGCACCTCGGCGGCCGAGTCGTGCATCGCGCCCAGCTCGGCGAGCTTCTTGCCCTCCAGGCCGACGGTGACGGCGCCGACCGGCCGCACGTCGCAGTAGCCGGACTCCTGGCCGAGGCGCCAGACCTGCTCGACCACACCGGCGGTGTCCGCCACGGGGAAGGTGTTGGCCATCGCGTGCACGGCGGTGAAGCCGCCCATCGCGGCGGCCTGGGTGCCGGTGAGCACCGTCTCGGCGTCCTCGCGGCCGGGCTCGCGCAGGTGGGTGTGCAGGTCGACCAGGCCGGGCAGGACGATCAGGCCGGTGGCGTCGATCTCGATGTCCGCCTCGACCGCGAGGGCGGTGCCGATCTCCTTGACCACGCCGTCGGCGAGGTGGAGGTCCTGCGGGGCGCCGCCGAGGATCTGGGCGTTGCGGATCAGGTAGGTGGTCACTGAGCGGTCTCCACGGAGTCGGTGCGGGGGGCGGCGTCGGCGAGCGTGGCGCCGCCGAGCAGCAGGTACAGGACGGCCATCCGGACGGAGACGCCGTTGGCGACCTGCTCGACCACGGTGCAGCGCGGCGAGTCGGCGACCTCGGCGGTGATCTCCATGCCGCGGACCATCGGGCCCGGGTGCATCACGATGGCGTGCTCGGGCAGCTGCGCCATCCGGTTGCCGTCCAGGCCGTAGCGGCGGCTGTACTCGCGCTCGGTCGGGAAGAAGGCGGCGTTCATCCGCTCGCGCTGCACCCGGAGCATCATCAGCGCGTCGGTCTTGGGGAGCACGCTCTCCAGGTCGTAGCTGACCTCGCAGGGCCAGTTGTCGATGCCGATCGGCAGCAGCGTCGGCGGGGCCACGAAGGTGACCTGGGCGCCGAGGGTGGTGAGCAGGTGGACGTTGGAGCGGGCCACCCGGCTGTGCAGGACGTCGCCGACGATGGTCACCCGCCGACCGGCGAGGTCGCGGCCGAGGCCCGCGTTGAGGTGGCGGCGCATGGTGAAGGCGTCGAGCAGCGCCTGGGTGGGGTGCTCGTGGGTGCCGTCACCGGCGTTGATGACGCTGCCGTGCAGCCAGTCGGACTGGGCGAGCCGGGCCGGCGCGCCGGAGGCGTGGTGCCGGATGACGACCGCGTCGGCGCCCATGGCCTGCAGGGTGAGCGCGGTGTCCTTGAGGCTCTCGCCCTTGGAGACCGAGGAGCCCTTGGCGGAGAAGTTGATGACGTCGGCGGAGAGCCGCTTCTCGGCGACCTCGAAGGAGGTCTTGGTCCGGGTGGAGTCCTCGAAGAAGAGGTTGACGACGGTTCGACCACGGAGCGTAGGCAGCTTCTTGACGGCCCGTCCGGAGAGCTGGGCCAGCTCCTCGGCGGTGTCCAGGATCAGCAGCGCGTCGTCGCGGGTGAGATCGGCGGCGGAGACGAGGTGGCGCTTCACGCGGGTTACTCCGGGAGGTGCGGTTCGGACGGCCGGGAGGCCAGGGCCTGCGAGCTGCGCTCACTGCGCGGGGGCCGCGACGCGGCCGTGGTGTCGCGGTCGCCGACCAGGACGGCGTCCACGCCGTCGCTGTCGGCGAGGCGGACCTGTACGGCCTCGCGCAGCGAGGTCGGCAGGTTCTTGCCCACGTAGTCGGCGCGGATCGGCAGCTCGCGGTGGCCGCGGTCGACCAGGACGGCGAGCTGGACGGCGCGCGGGCGGCCGATGTCGCTGAGCGCGTCGAGCGCGGCCCGGATGGTGCGGCCCGAGAAGAGCACGTCGTCGACGAGGATGACGAGCCTGCCGTCGATGCCGTCGGCCGGGATCTCGGTGTGCTCCAGGGCGCGGGCGGGCTTCAGCCGCAGGTCGTCCCGGTACATGGTGATGTCCAGCGTCCCGAACGGGATCTCCCGGCCGGTGATCTGGGCCAGCCGGTCGCGCAGGCGGCGGGCGAGGTGCACGCCCCTGGTGTGGATGCCGAGCAGCACGACGTCCTCCGCGCCCTTGGCGCGCTCGACGATCTCGTGCGCTATCCGGGTGATCACCCGGGCGATGTCCGTGCCGTCCAGCACCTGGTGCGGCGGGCGCGGCGTCGGTTCGTGATGTGTGGTCATGCCGAAGCGGACCTCCTTCCCCGCCTCACTGGACGGGCCTTAAAGGATGTCTGGGACGCCCCCGCCGACGCGGCGCGGGCTCCGGTCATCGTACCAGCGTGGCCGAGGGCAAACAGGCGTCCATGATTCCGCTTCACCGGGTTAACGTCCTCGACGCATCGCCGATGCGGGCCATTCGCACGACTGCCCCATTCGGCTTGACGCAGCTACCTCACTCTACGTAACCTCACAGTGAGTTACGAGACTGACGTCGAACCCACCGGTAACGGCGTCGACAATCGCCCGTGACCCACCACTGAACGCGAAGCAATCTCGTCCGGGGAGATCAATGTCCAGCGACTACGCGAAGCAACTCGGAGGCAAACTCCGAGCGATCCGCACTCAGCAGGGGCTCTCCCTGCACGGTGTCGAGGAGAAGTCCCAGGGGCGCTGGAAGGCAGTCGTCGTCGGCTCGTACGAGCGCGGTGACCGTGCGGTCACCGTGCAGCGGCTGGCCGAGCTGGCGGAGTTCTACGGCGTCCCGGTGCAGGAGCTGCTGCCCGGCGGTACGCCCGGTGGTGCGGCCGAGCCGCCGCCGCGCCTCGTGCTGGACCTGGAGAGACTGACCCAGGTCCCCTCCGAGAAGGCCGGGCCGCTGCAGCGCTACGCCGCGACCATCCAGAGCCAGCGCGGTGACTACAACGGCAAGGTGCTCTCGATCCGCCAGGACGACCTGCGCACCCTGGCCGTGATCTACGACCAGTCGCCGTCGATCCTGACCGAGCAGCTGATCTCCTGGGGCGTACTCAACCCCGACGCGCGCCGTGCGGTGCGCGAGGAGGAGGCGAGCTGAGGCTCGCCCACACCGGCTCCCGTCAGCAGGACCGGGCGGGGCCCAGCAGAAACGTCACGGCGCGGCACCCCGAACCGGGGGCCGCGCCGTCGCGCGTGGAACCGCCGGCGCCGGGCCGAGGGCTGCGCAGGGCGGTTCAGCGGACCGTGCCCAGGCTGTAGCCGGGCTCCGCCGCAACGCCGTCCAGCCGCACCTGCGCCGCGGTCGGTGCCCAGTCCTGCCCGCCGCTGGCCCAGGCCCACGCCGCCCGGCGGAAGCACTGGTCGGCGGCGCCGTCGCGGGGCTCACCGGCGCCCGCACCGCCGGCGCCGGCCGCCGCCGAACCCCGCGTGCCGTGCAGCACCGCCAGCGCCGGCAGCTCCCGGGCCAGGCCCGCGCAGAGCACCGCGCAGATCAGCTCCAGGTCCTCGTCGTTGACCCGCACCACCCCGTCCTCCCACTGGAGCACCCGGGCGGTGGCCGTCAGCCGGCCGCCGGGGGCGTCCACCGCGAGGCGCAGCTCGTACACCCCGCTGCCGGCGCCGACCAGCATCCGCCGGAACACCTCGGCGCCGCGCTGGTAGGCCTCCCGCACCGCGCGGCCGTGCTCCTCGTAGAGCCCGCCGTCCAGCAGCAGGTCCGCGTGGCGCAGCGTCAGCCCGTTCTCCCGGGCCCGGACCAGCCGGGGCACGAAGTCCCCGGTCAGCTCCTCGCCCTGGTAGGCGAGGAGCTGGGTCTGCAACGGCGGATTGACCAGGTAGCGGTCGCGGGCGCCCGGTTCGGCCGGGTCGAGGCCGTGCAGCAGGCAGAACTCCTCGAAGTCCTGCGGGTGGAACATCCGGGCCCGGACGGTGTCGAAGCCGCGCCGGGCCTCGTCGAGCAGCTCGGCGGTGTCCCGCAGGTAGCTCTCGTAGTCCGGGGCGTCGGACAGGCGCCAGGCACCGGCGCGCTCGAAGTCGGCCGCGCTGGTCAGGACACCGATGACGAAGGCCTGTTCGGCGCTGTCCGCCCGGCGCCGCTCGTGCCGCGACCGCGTGCGCGGGCGGGGGCCGGCGGCGGTGCAGTCGGGGGTGCGGCGGGCGCGGCCGTTGCGGCTCATCGGAGGCTCCTGGGGCGGTGGCGGTCGGCGGCGGGGGTGCCGTCGACCGTTGTCCTCCCCAGCCCCGCGTGTCGCACACGTACGGCGTGTCACAGGAATGTAACCGACCGTGAGGCGGGCGTGTCGCGCCCGCCGTACCGCCCGACCGCCGCCCTGACGGGCCGGGCCCGTCAGGGCGCGCCGGTCACGCCGGGCGCGGGACCCGGGCGAGCTGGCGGGACTGTGCGACGAGGCGGCCGGACTCGTCCCAGACCTCGGCGTCCTCCTCGAAGTAGCCGCCGGCCACGTTGCGGGTGGCGTGGGTGACGCGCAGCCAGCCCGGCACGGGCTTCGCCCGCAGGTGGACGGTCAGCTCGATGGTCGGGGCCCAGCCCGGCATGCCGAGGTCGAAGGTGACCGGCGGCAGCGCGTCGGCGACCAGCAGGAGCAGCAGCGGGTCGGGCTCGCGGCCGTCGGCGAGCCGGAACCAGCCCTGGATCCGGCCGTCGCCGGAGGGCTGCCCGAGCGCCCAGCCGATGGTGGCCGGGTCGAGCCGCAGGTCGAACCGCTCCAGCAGGGCGGCCTGCGCGATCAGTTCCTTGGGGGCGTGCTCGACGCCGATGCACTGGTCCGGCGGCGGCAGCTGCGGCGGCCGCGCGGTGGTGCGCACGTCGCCGCCGGCGTCGGCGAGGTCGCCGTGGGTGGCGACCACGCGCAGCCGCTCCACGCCGTCCTGGCTGAGCGAGGCGGTACCGGTGGAGAGCGAGCGGCCGGTGCGGAGCACCTCGGTGCGGACGGTGGCCGGGCCGGGGTGGGAGGCGGAGAGGTAGTACCCGCTGATCGAGACCGGGTCGGCGTGGTCCCCGTGCTCCAGGGAGAGGGCGTGGCCCGCCATGGCGAGCAGCAGCCCGCCGTTGACGCCGCCGCCGATCTGCCAGCCGGCGCCCAGGTCGCCGTCGTAGCGGCCCGGTTCGGCCGGGTGCCGAGTGAGGGCGATGCCCTGGTCGAACTCGCTGCGGATCGCCGTGGTCATGGGGGGTGGCCTGCCCTTCGCTGCGGGGTCGCCGGCGAGCGGGGTCACCGGCGCACCAGGTTACTGGCGAGTAGGACCCCAACATACCGCCCCCGGCCCGAACGCACGACGGCCGCCGGACCCCTGACGGGATCCGGCGGCCGTACGTCGGAGTGCTGCTACCGGCGGATGCTCGGCTTGAGCTCCAGGAAGCGGGCGAGCAGGCCGTTGACGAAGGCCGGGGAGTCGTCCGTGGAGAACTCCTTGGCGATCTCGACGGCCTCGTCCAGGACGACCGCGTCCGGGACGCCGTCCTCCCAGATCAGCTCGTACGCACCGAGCCGCAGGACGTTGCGGTCCACGATCGGCATCCGGTCGAGCGTCCAGCCCACCGCGTACTCGGAGATGAGGTCGTCGATCCGGCGGGCGTGCTGGACGTACCCCTCGATCAGCTCCATGGTGTACTCACCGACCTGCGGGGTGCCCTCGTCCGGCTTGGGCTCCCGGGCACGGGCCACCCAGTCGGCGAGGACCCGCTGCGGGTCGACCCCGCGGTGGTCGGCCTCGAAGAGGATCTGGAAGGCTCGCGTACGGGCCTTGCTGCGTGCGGCCGACACGGACTTACTTCACCCGGCCGAGGTAGCTGCCGTCGCGGGTGTCGACCTTGATCTTCTCACCGGTCACGATGAACAGCGGGACGGCGATCTCGGCGCCGGTCTCCAGGGTGGCCGGCTTGGAGCCACCGGTGGAGCGGTCGCCCTGGACGCCCGGCTCGGTGTGGGAGATGGTCAGCTCGACCGAGGCCGGGAGCTCGATGTACAGGGGGGCACCCTCGTACATGGCGACCAGGGCCTCGAAGCCCTCCAGCAGGTACTTCGCGGCGTCGCCGACGACGGCGGGCTCGATCGTGGTCTGGTCGTACGTGTCCGTGTCCATGAACACGAAGTTCTCGCCGTCCTTGTACGAGAACTGCATGCCACGCTTGTCGACGTTGGCGGTCTCGACCTTGGTGCCGGCGTTGAAGGTCTTGTCGACGACCTTGCCCGTCAGGACCTCCTTGAGCTTGGTGCGCACGAAGGCCGGGCCCTTGCCGGGCTTGACGTGCTGGAACTCGACGACGGACCAGAGCTTGCCGCCCTCCAGCTTGAGAACCATGCCGTTCTTGAGATCGTTCGTGGAAGCCACGGGCGCACTTACTCCTGGATATAGCTGTCAAGGAACCAAGGGGTGCGTCCTGCCGCCTGCGGCCGCCTCCGGGCAGCCGCGGGTCACAGGGCGAGGAGCTCCTTGGTGGTGATGGTGAGCAGCTCGGGCCCGCCCTCTTCGAGGGGGCGCACCACGAGCGTGTCCTCGATCCGGACACCGCCCCTGCCCGGGAGGTGAACCCCCGGACCGACGGTGACCGGCACGCGGCTGTCCAGTTTACCCATGTCCGACGGCCCGAGGCGCGGGGCCTCCCGGATCTCCAGCCCGATGCCGTGCCCGACGGGGTGCGGCGAGCTCTCGGTGTGCCCCGCCGCGTGGAGGATCTCCCGGGCGGCCTGGTCGGGCACGTACTGCTCGACGCCCGGGCCGAGCGCCTCCCGCCCGGCCCGCTGGGCCCGGAACACCAGCCGGTGCAGCTCGACCTGCCAGGGCGCGGGGGCCGCGCCGATCACGAAGGTCCGGGCGGTGGAGACGCCGTACCCGCGGTACTGGGCGCCGAGGACGACGGTGAGGAAGTCGCCCTCCTCCACCCGCCGGTCGGTGGGCTGGTGGGCCTGCTGGCCGGAGTGGCTGCCGGTGCCGACCGAGACCGGGAAGGCCGCCCGGTCCGCACCGTGGTCGATCATCCGGCGCTCCAGCTCCATCGCCAGGTGCCGCTCGGTGCGGCCGACCAGGATCGACTCCAGCAGTTCGCCGAGCGCCTGGTCGGCGATCTCGGCCGCGATCCGCAGGTCGGCGATCTCGTGCTCGTCCTTGACCACCCGCAGCCGTTCGACCGCCCGGCCGAGGTCGGCCAGCCGGACGCCCTCCGCCAGACCCGCCACCGCCCGGTGCCGGGTGACGGTCAGGTCGTGCTCCTCCACCGCCAGGTCGGCCACCCGCAGCCGGGCCGCGGCCGCGGCGGCCGCCAGCGCGGTGTCCGCCCCCGCCGCCACCGGTACCCGGGTGACGTCGTCGGCGATCAGGTGCTCACCGGTGTCGTCCGGCGGCAGGTCGTCCGGCAGCGCCAGCAGCGCCCGCTCCCGGGTGAGCAGCAACGTCGCGCCGCACGGCGGGCACCCGGTCAGGTACCGCACGTTCGCCGCCCGGGTGATCAGCGCCGCATCGGCCCCGGTCGCACTGCAATGCTCCCTCAGACGCTCCCGCCGGCCCGCGTACGCATCAGACATGCGTCGAGCCTACGGAGCCGCACCACGATCCGCCCGCCGAGCGGATCCGACCGGGCACCGGGCGGGCGGGGCCCGGGCGGACGCCACCGCCGGTCCGGCGGTGGCGGGCGGACGATCGGAGCCGGCGGTGCATCGCGAGCCCCGGCGCGTGCGCGGTCGCGCACGGCCGACGGCGTGCGGCCGGCTCCGAGGCACCCCGGGAATGGACCGGGTGGCGACCGTGTTGGGATGACACGAAAACGACTTCCATTTCGGTGAACGGTTTCGACCGGGCACCGGGCCGGCCCCCAGGGCCGCCCATTCCGAAGGAGGATCCATGGCCCGCAGCGAACTGCGCCCCGTCGTCAAGCTGAGGTCCACGGCCGGGACGGGCTTCACGTACGTGACCCGCAAGAACCGCCGCACCGACCCGGACCGGCTGGTGCTGCGCAAGTACGACCCGGCCGCGCGCAGGCACGTCGACTTCCGCGAGGAGCGCTGACCCCGGCGCCGCACCGAGCCCCATCCCGCCCGACCCGAGAGGAGCCCCGCCCATGAAGCCCGGCATCCACCCCGCCTACCGCCCGGTCGTCTTCCGCGACAAGATCGGCGGCCTGACCTTCCGGACCCGCTCGACCCTCACCGCGGACCGGACGACCGCGTGGGAGGACGGCGCCACCTACCCGGTGGTCGACGTCGAGATCTCCTCGGCGAGCCACCCCTTCTACACCGGTCAGTCCCGCGTCATGGACACCGCCGGCCGCGTCGAGCGCTTCCACCAGCGCTACGGCACGCGGCACGGCTGAACCCCGCGCACACGCGGAAGCGGGGGCCCCCCCCCCCGGGGGGGGGGGGGCCCCCCCCGGGGCGCGCCCCGGGGGGACCCCGCACAATGACCACAACGCGCCCGAACGACCAAGGGGGCGACACCCGC